>JAJFHC010000316.1 GCA_021775835.1 Hyphomicrobiales bacterium
CGCGGTCATGACTCACAATTATGATCGTGTAGGGGTATGTCCTGAGGTAGTTTTCCAGCCAGATCGTCCCCTCGAGGTCGAGATAGTTCGTCGGCTCGTCAAGGAGCAGAAAATCAGGTTCGGTGAAGAGCACCGATGCCAGAGCCACCCGCATCCGCCATCCACCTGAAAATTCCGAGCAGGAGCGTTGCTGCTGGACTTCATCGAATCCCAGGCCGGCAAGAATCTTCGCGGCCCGTGCCGGTGCCGAATGAGCACCGATATCGCTCAGTTCAATCTGAATTTCTGCAATCCTGTGCGGGTCTTGCGCCGTTTCAGCCTCTGCCAACAGGGCCGCCCGTCGTTTGTCAGCGGCGAGAACCGTGTCGATCAGGCTGTGGTCGTCACCCGGTGCCTCCTGGGCAACCGTGCCGATGCGCGAATTCCGCGACATCGTGATGGAGCCGTCATCAGCCGCGATTTCACCCATCATTAAGCGAAGAAGTGTTGTCTTGCCGGTACCGTTTCGTCCAACAAGGCCGACCTTGTGCCCGGTGGGTATTCCCGCCGTGGTATGGTCAAGCAGAACTCGGCCTTCGATCCGATATGTCAGGTCATTGATATGTAACATGGGCGGGCTTTTAGCATGACAGACATGCGTCCGAAAGGGACCTTGCCGCATCTTGTGTTCGTAGCTATAAGCGGCCCCACATTCTTCCAATTCTCTCACAGCAAAAAACAGGAAAGAGAACACGCCATGGCTCTTGAACGCACATTTTCGATTATCAAGCCAGACGCAACGCGCCGCAACATCACCGGTAAGGTGGTTGACCGCCTCGAAAGCGCCGGACTGCGTGTCATCGCTCAGAAACGCATCCACATGACGAAACAGCAAGCCGAGGGATTCTATGAAGTCCACAAGGAACGGCCGTTTTACAATGACCTGGTTTCTTTCATGACATCCGGCCCGGTGGTCGTTCAGGTTCTGGAAGGCGAGAATGCAATTGCCAAGAACCGCGACGTCATGGGTGCAACCAATCCTGCAGATGCCGCCGAAGGCACGATCCGGAAGGATTTTGCCGAAAACATCGAAGCGAACTCTGTGCATGGGTCGGACGGGCCGGACACAGCGAAGCAGGAGATTGCCTATTTCTTCTCCGATGAAGAAATCGTCGGCTGAAGCCATGATTTTGGAGCGAGTCGAACCTGGGGCACCGTTTTCCAGGTTCGACGATCTCCTTGAATTGGTCCAAGCCGCATTTAAAGAACAAGAAGGTCGCCTCGACCCACCTTCTTCGGCATTTCGGGAAACGGTGGAGACACTTCGTGCCAAACAAAGCGGCCAGCATCTCGTTGTCGCAACGAAAGACGACAGGTTCATTGGCTGTGTTTTCGGCCACCCACGTGCCGGAGATCTCTACATCTCCAAATTGGCCACCCACCCCGACGATCGCGGGAGGGGCGTAGGCCGTATCCTCGTGGACGCCATTATCGACATTGCCCGCAACGATGGGTTTGAGTGGCTGTCGCTGGAAGTCCGCATCTCATTGAAGAGCAATCAGAAGCTGTTTTCGGCAGCGGGCTTCGAGATCGTCGAGGCAAGAAGCCACGAAGGCTACGACGAACCCACATATTATGAAATGCGCTGTGCCGTTGCGCCTTGACGTCGGCGCTTTGAATTTATTCATCCAACCAAACACTCACTTTTTCTGATTGCCGAGTTACCGCATGTTGTCGGCAATGTTCAAAAAGACACTGGGTTTCTTCTCGTGGTTCGGCGTCGATTCAAGCCCCTTGACCTTCCATTTGGTGGAACACCTAGTCTGAGAGCCTCAAATGTCTTTCGGTGTCGATTGGCATGTTGAAGGAAACGGATGATCCGGTTCCATGTTCATGGATTGGGCTTGACTAAATTGAAGCGATTGATTTTGGCAGCGGGCGTCGCTGTTGTCTGTGGTTTGACTTACTGGTGGCTGATCCCACAACGGACAGATCTAACAGAGTTTTCTGACATCACGATGCCAACATTGTCGGCAGAAGCCCGTGATGGGGCAACGCTTTTTGGCAAGTACTGCTCCGCCTGTCATGGCGAAAACGGCCGCGGGTCCGATAAAGGGCCACCGTTGATACACAAGATTTACGAACCCAATCATCACGGTGATCAGGCGTTCCTGCTTGCCGTGAAGCAAGGCGTTCGTTCGCATCACTGGGGATTTGGCGACATGCCGCCTGTTGCCGGTATCAACACTGGCGAAGTTGGTCGGATCGTTAAATTCGTTCGCGAAGTCCAGAGAAACAACGGCATCAACTAACGGAAAGAGACTTCCAATGCGAATTTCAAAAATCAGTTGGCTGCTGTTGTTGGGCTGGTTGTTCGGGGGTGCCGCCGTGTTCGCTCATACCGGGGCGACCGGTATTGTGAAACATCGGATGGATTCAATGTCGCAGATTGCCAAGAAGATGAGACTGATTTCAGCAATCATGACGGAAGAAAAACCGTTCAACGCAACAACGGTAAAAGATGCCGCTTTAGCCATTGCAGATCATGCGAGGAAAATTCCGGAATTTTTCCCGGAAGGATCAGGAGCAAAGCCCAGCGAGGCGTTACCTGCAATCTGGACAAACTGGGAGAAGTTCATCCAGATTGCCACTGAGTTGGAAACCAGCGCACAAAACCTTGCCGCGACAGCCGATGACGCCAGCGTGGCATCTGATGTTCGCCCTCCGTTTATAGAGGTGACCGTAAGCTGTAAATCCTGCCACAAGACTTTCAGAATCCCAAAGTGAGTTTCCGCATCTAATCGCCATCGGGCGTGTACTGACTACACCGGTTGGACTTGTTGTCCTTCACGATTTCCATGACCAGGAATGAGTGTCTTTGTTGTCATTGACTCCTCTGACGCCATGATTCTCGCCACGGGGGGCGCCAATATCATTGGCCGTTACATATTGATGCCAAAGGTAAAAGCGCCTCTCAAAGACTATCAGGAGAAGCTCGGCAGCGGCAAAATCAAGAATATGAATTAGCCAACAGCACGGGGTGACATCCAATCCACCCGAACTGTCTACACGTCAGGAGCCGGCAATCAGGTGCCGGCTGACTGCGTTGGAGGGCGGGTTCGACGCAGGGCGTCGGCAAGCCTGTCAGGCACTGCATTCTCAATCCATGCCAGTGCATTGTTGACGCGAGTAAATCTCATGCGAAGTTTGACGACTATGCGAGCGGCCCGTTCGCTGGTGCAGATCAGGATTGCCAGGCCGACAGCAATTGCCGGCGTGCCGCCGGGGAGCGGCGTGAGCCAGAACAACAGGCCAAGCAACAGCAATCCGCAGGCCAGGGCAATCAACAGGTACTTCACGAGAACCGGCCCGATCGGGGAGTGACCTTTCCCAGCCTGGATGGTCTCGAACTGAATCGCGATGACCTGCGTTCCGCCGACCTCCGACCAAGGGCCATCAGGAAAATTATTCCCAGGGCAAGGGAAAGCGATAGATAACACTTTGGAATCCCGTTTGCCGTCTGTGGACATGTCGTGCCGTGAAGCAATTCAAATCCGGTCCCCATTGCTGCAAGAAGGAACAGGGGAATCCAGCCGCTATAGAACAGCACAGGATTATGCACCCGGTGACGGGTCACACTGATGAGAACCAACAGATAAGAGAGCACGACGATGTGACAGGCCGGCAGCGGACCCAGACGAGGGCAGGTGGCGCTGTCGCTCACGTCGGCGAAACTGACAGGCAGCACAGCCAGTAGTCCGACCAGCGCCAGAATGCCGATACCAAGCCTGTAACCCAATCCAAGTTTCATTTGTCGATTTGCACCATGTTGCAGTTCGAGCGTCATTTTGCTCTCACACCGTGACGTCGTCGGTTATTGGATGCGCGGCAGTACCGTGTGGTTACAGCGGTACCAGTGTCTTGGCGGCTCGCAGACATGTTACCGGGATCACGTCGATTTCGCGGGTGACCGACTGTCGTGGCCGATATGAAATCGCGAATGCAGCATTCCTGACGGTGTGCTAAGTCAGTTGCATGGTGTCAGTTCAGCAAGCTCCGGTGATTCAGGATGTGGGCGTTCACGAGTGTATATCCCCCGGCATGAGTAGCGGAAGGGGCGCTGCAAATGCCTGACGACGCGTCTGACACCCAACGCCATCAGATCGAACTTGAGCCGCTTGCCAAACTGCGCGAACACTGTCCGGTTACCACCGAGAGGTTTGTACGCAACCATGCGCCTTGGATGCTGAAGGTTGCCAGCCGCATTCTTCGAGACGATGCTACTGCGCAGGACGTTGTCCAGGAAGCGTTCGGAAATGCCTTTCAGAAGCTTTCGGAATTTGAGGGCAGGTCGTCCCTGAAAACCTGGCTGCACCGGATCGTCGTGAACCAGGCCCTCATGAAACTGCGTAGCCGGCGCCGTTTGCGCGAGGAACCTCTCGATCACCTCTTGCCGGAGTTCGGCAGCAATGCGTGCCGCATCGAGCAAAGCTGGCCGCAGTTGTTGGGGGCACAGGAAATCTGTGAGCAAAAACAACTCCGGGAGATCGTGCGCCGGAAGATTGATGAGTTACCGCACGACTATCGTGTGGTCCTGCTGTTGCGCGACATTGAGGAAATGACAACATCGGAAGTCGCTGAGCAACTGGAATTGAGCGTGTCGAATGTGAAGGTGCGCCTGCATCGCGCGCGTTCGGCTTTGAAGACCCTGTTGGAGCCGGTCTTGAGGGGGCAGGAAACATGAAGCGCCTGGGATTCTCTAAAGTCATGCGTCCGTTGCGCGGTGCCATGTTGCGCTACATGCCGCTCATGATCACTTGCAGGCAGTTTGAGGATTTTATCATCGATTATCTGGAAGACACATTGCCTGAACGTCAGAAGTTCGTGTTTGAACTCCACCTGAAAGTCTGCGGGGAGTGCCGTTCCTATCTGGCAGCCTACCGCCGGGCCGTCGAAGTGTCCGCTAAAGTTGAGAACGACCTGAAGGATGTTCCTCTGCCGGAGGTTCCCGAAGACCTGGTAAAGGCGATCGTCGAAGCGCGAAGAAAGTGATCTTCAGCGGATGCTCTTATCGGATCGGTTAGTGTCAGTTGCGTCGTTGCAATTTCCAGCAACGAGCGATGACACTTCTATCTGTAACCATATCTCATTGTTCTGCATCAAAACGATGTGGGCCACCTAGCGGCCTAATCTATTCAGGGGATTTTTGATGAAAAAGCGGCTTATGTGGCTGATCTTGTTTGTCCTGGTGATGATGTCTGTCGTCGTCGTCACGATGTCTTACATGAAGGCCTATACGGACCCCTATGACGACGTCAGCTTGGGGGACACGGTCGTTCCGGTGTTTACCGAAGTGAGTTTCCCGTTCAGCCATGAGTTCAATGGTGACAAATCCCTCCCGTTTACCGGTTCCGCCATCATCGACGTCGATGGTGACGGTACGCCCGAAGTTTTTGTTGGCGGCGGCTATGATCAGCAGGATGCGATCATGCAATTTGACGGCAAAGGTTTCGTGGATGCCACTGTCAAACTGGGCAGGGGGCTCCGTAAGGTTTCAGGTGACACCACTTTTGGCACGGCCGTAATTGATGCTGATGCTGACGGTCGAATCGATCTGTTCGTGGCCAGAGACAGTGGCATCACGCTTTATCTCAACAAAGCAAATGGCTTCGAACCCCGAAAACTGGACATTGCCTTCAACGAGAAGTCCGTGCCGTTGTCGATCGCGCTGTCCGACCTCAATCATGACGGCTATGTCGACATGTTTGTGTCGACTTACATCAAACTGGACCTCGTCGAAGGCCAGAACATCTTCAACAAGGAGGGATACGGATCGACGAGCCTCTTGCTGCTGAACAATGGTGACAACACGTTTGCCGATATCACCAAGCAGGCCGGGATGGAGTATGTGCACAACACTTTTGTTGCGGTCTTTTCTGATGTCGACCGTGACGGCGACCAGGACATCGTCGTTGCCCATGATACCGGCCAGGTACTGACCTGGCGCAACAATGGCGACCTGACGTTCACTGCGGCTCAGAATCCATCGACGAATGCATTCGCCTATCCCATGGGCATTGCTGTTGGCGACTACAACAATGACGCCCGTGTCGACTTCTTTTTCTCGAATGTCTCGACCACACCACCACGCTTTCTCGCCAAGGGTGATTTGCGCGATGATCAGGTGTTTCACACTCCATTGATGTTGTTTGAGAATCTTGGCGGCTTCGAATTCAAGGACGCAGCGGTTGAGACAAAAACTGCAAACTACGAGTTTTCCTGGGGCGCCGTTTTCGATGACCTGAACAATGACGGCAGGGAGGATCTGTTGATTGCGCAGAACTATGTCGCATTGCCATTGCAGAAACTGTTTCGATTGCCGGGCAGGGTTCTGCTCCAGCGGTCCGACGGAACTTTCGCCAAAGCCGAGGACAAGCTTGGACTGACAAACCGTAATTATGAGATTACCCCGCTTGTGGCGGATTTCGATAATGACGGCTACCGTGATGTTGTACGGATTAATCTGGCCGGACCGTCGCGCGCTTTCATGAATGGCGGCGGTAATTCGAAATTCCTCAAGGTGCGTCTGCCTGAACTGGCCCGGTCGCTCGGCGCCCTGGTCGAGGTTGAACTGGGGAGTGGCCAGAAACTGACACAGCAGTTTACCAGCGGTGAGGGACTGGCGTCGGATCAATCCCATGAACTGATTTTCGGACTGGGATCGGAAACCACGGTCCGCTCGCTGAAGGTGCATTATGCGAATGGCACGACATCGACGGTTGAAGTCCCCGCCGTCAATTCAACCATCAGCGTGCGATAATCACATGGCAGGATTATCACAGGACGCCAAAATCTCTGTAACCCCGCAAACCCGGCGGCAATTGGTCTGGACGGGACTTGCGGCAACGGTTGGTGCATTTCTGGTTGGCATCGGTGAATTTACGTTTCAGTATTCCCCTCGCGGTGGTTACGAAGGCCACGACTATCTGTACTTCATCGATGTCAGCCATGCGCGGCTCACAATCGGGCATTTCCTGGGTGTTCTGGTTGCGCCAATCTACATGGTGGGATACTGGCACGTGGCTCGGATGTTACAGCCTGCCGGCAGGCTGCATGCTGCCCTTGTATTCGGGCTAGGCGTCTATGCGTTTGCCATCGGTAACGTATGGCTGGGAGGCAGGGTCAACCTGGCTTTGGTTGTCCAGTCTCGGGAGAACGCATCTGCCGAGCAGCAGGAAATGCTGGGCAACCTGCTTCAGGACATCAGTGCCCACAATGAACCGCTCATAAACATCGTCAGGGTGCTGGTACTTGTCATATCGATTGTGAGTGCTTTGGCCATCTGGTCTGGCAAGGCTCACTATCCAAAATGGTCAATCGCATTTCTGCCTATTGTCTTGCTGGTGGCGATCTTCACCACCTATGCAATCGTACCAACCATTGGCTTGTGGTTATTGCCGGCGGCAATGAACATTGCCCATTTCATATTCTTCGGTATCTCAAGTTGGGTGGCGTTCAACCTGTTGGCTGAACCGGTGCGGTAACCGGTCAGTGCACAGGAAGTTATTTCGTGGGTATCCTTTTCAGGGAGTTTTCATCGCACCAACAATGTGTTGGGCTTGCTTTGATACGTCGGCGTAGGGTACGACCAACGCGAGTCGAACTGGACTACGTGGATCCGATAACGAACCAATGATTAAACGATCAGGTTGGATCAGTTTGGCGGCAAAGGCGTTTTCATTGACCCTGTTTTGCGCCCTCGTGGGGCTTGTTCTAATTGTGGCTGCTAACCTGCTGCCGTTGACAACAATTAAGCAAAACGTTCTCGGCAGCATTAGCCAACTCAACTATGCTGAGCATCAAGTTTTTCCCAAGAGAAAACTTGATCATTGGACTGAATGTGATTTCACGACACTGGGAATGCGTTCGCCGGAAGCCGAGCAACAGCGGCAGCCGGGACTGAAGGAAGCATTCCTTGTTGCCATCGAAAGTCCGATGCTCGGGAATTGCGAACAGATCGCATCCGGAGACAAGATCTTGAAGGAAAAATTTTGGTACTGGCACGGTTATCAGATTATCTCAAAACCCATCCTGAGCGTAGTCACCGTGCCGACACTGCGCTTGGTTGTTCTGGTCGGTTTCTGCGCTTCGTTCGTTTTGTTTCTGATGGTTCTGGGGAAGCGATTCTCTTGGTTTTCTGCTGGCGCTGTTGCCGTGCTCGTGATTCTGTCCCCCCTCTACAGTCAATTGCTGTTGTTGCCTCACGCCTCGGCGTGGATTATCGCTTTTTGCGCGGCATCGCTCGTTCTGTGTAAGCAATCTGTTTCACTTGAGCAAAACATCCTGAAACTATTGGTAATTGGTTTCCTGGTTGCCTATTTCGATTTTTTGATTAATCCGATTGTGGCTCCGACGGCGGCCATCGCTGCCATTACAATCCGCCGATGGCTGGATGGCCATGAAACAAATTTCCTGGACCCCATTTGGCTCTTCGGCAGTTGGTTCGCAGGCTATGTCGGGTTCTGGTCGATAAAGTGGGCAATTGCAGCTGTCGTGCTTGGCGGCGAGGCAGTGACAAACAGGGTCGCCGGGAAAATTTCACAACGGCTCAATGCCGATGTCGGCTGGAGCGAGGTTTCGGCCTGGGTCAGTGTTTCGAAAAATGTGACGTACATGGCACTACCGGTTCTGATCACTGTTATCGTGCTGGGCCTATCGGTCGTCATGATACCGGGGGCATTGAGACAGATTCGCTACATTGGGGCGTCTGGGGCGTCCTTTAGGCCTGCGATCCAGATGCTGTCTGTTGGAACTGCACCGGTTGTTTGGCTCTTGGTGGTGCAAAATCACTCGATTGTGCATACGTTTATTGTCGCTCCAATCCTCACCTGGACGCTGATTTGCATTGTATTTGCCGTCCATCTGGTTTTGTTGCCGCAACCGGTGACGACCCAGAAGCGATCCAGCAGTTCGGACACCGTCCGCGACACTAATTTGTATGACTAAACAGCGACAAAATTTTCGGATTAAGATGCATCGATGTCGCGCAGCGGTAGTTCCAGCCACTGACGCCTTGTGGTCGGGGTTCCACTCCAGTTCGCATCAACGGGGACTGGGTTGCGATCAATTCTGACCAGCTCCGGCAAGTGTTCCATGGCCAATGACACCAGGGTTTCATAGGTCAGCACTTCCAATGCCTCGATCGACAGCGGCGGTTTCAGGGCAAACCGCTTGACGGCAATGATTGCTCCTTCATCCACCTTCGGTGCCATTCGATGGAGAGTGACGCCAAATCTGTCTGCATTTTCATGGGCTGCGAAGTGGGCAGGCCGGTAACCTTTGCGTTCGGGCGGGCCAGGGTGAAAGTTGTAACAATTGAACTTCAAGTAAGTGAGGACAGACACTGGTACGATTATGTCCGCACAGAATGAAATCAGCCTGGCGCTGGACGAACAAGAACTCACAAGGTTCTCGAGTTCCCGCTTTTCCGTTACCTGTCTGCAGTTTAAACCAGAGGACATTGCTCCAATGTGGTGCTGGAAGAATGCAGCCTCCGGCCCGTCCATGAGCAGAACGATATCGATCATGCTGAACCGTCACCCGATGAAAATTGCCGCCAGGCTCGTATTGGCCGTGCGGTTGAGAACCAATCAAGCGTTGGTTTGATTAGCGATAGCAGTGTCATCAGGCGATTGGCGAATGGATCAAGCTCTCAAGCGAAGATTCTCCGGGTCATAGACGGGGTCGGCCAGAACGGTCGCCGCGCGTGGCGCTCCAAGAACATCGATCACAAATGTGCTGCCTGGTTCGGCAAATTCCGGCTCCACGTAGGCGAAGACGAGGCTGCGTCCGGTCACGTGACCGTATCCACCGGATGTGGTCACGCCGATCGCGCGTTCGCCAGCCAGTACCGGCTCGCCGCCATGAGCATCCGCGTCGCCGTCCTCGAGTTCGCAATAGACCAGTTTGGTGGTAACGCCGGCCTGTTTACGTGACAGGGTCGCGGCCTTGCCGATGAAGTCGTCCTTGTCGAGGCGGGCGAAGCGTTCCATATCCGCCTCGATCATGGTGATCTCGTTGGTCAGTTCAGCCCCCCAACCGCGGTAACCTTTCTCCATGCGCAGGCTGTTCATGGCATAAGTCCCGAAGTTGGCAATACCATGCGCCTGGCCGGCCGACCACAGGGCGTCATAAATGCCCAGGATCTGCCCCATCGGTGCATGAAGCTCCCAACCCAGTTCGCCGACATAGTTGACGCGCAGGGCACGGGCAGTCGTTCCGGCGACATCAATTTCCTTGCCGGTGAGCCAGCGGAAGAACTCATTGGAAAGATCCGCGTCCGTAATCGTTGAAAGGACGTCGCGTGCCCGTGGCCCCGCCAAAACGATGACGCCCCAGTCTTCGGTAATGTTCGTGATGGTCACGTCTTCACCCGGCTCAATGCGATGGCAGAGGTGATCAAGGTCACGCAGTTCCGCAACAGCGCCGGACATCGCGTAGAACTTGTCCTCCGCCAGGCGGCAGATCGTTGTCTCCCCGCGGATCATACCGGTTTCCCCAAGGAAGTGTGCCAGTGTTATGCCGCCGTCCTTTTTGGGCATGCGGTTAGCACAGACACGGTCGAGGAAAGCATGGGCCCCTGAGCCCGTGATCTCGTATTTTGCGAAGCCCGACCCGTCCATGATCCCGACATTTTCCCGTACGGCACGGCATTCTGCGGCAACGGCATTGTAACTGTTATTATGCCGAAACGACGGCACCTCTTCACTGCCATCAGGGGAGAAATACTTGACCCGCTCCCACCCAGCACCCGCTGAGAACAAGGCACCTGCCGACTTGAGGCGATCATACAAAGCGCTCTTTCGCTTGCCGCGTCCAGCCGGTCGTTCCTCGCCGGGCGTGTGGAGGACATACATGTGCTGGTAGTCTTCAAACGAGCGATCACGCGCGTAGTCTGCGTCGGCATAGCCCGCAAACCGGCGGGGGTCGAGATTGGCGAAATTGATTTCAGAGTCGCCGTGAACCATCCATTGCGCCAGATACTTGCCACAACCGGCACCTTGAGCGATGCCGATCTGAGCACCGCAGCACATCCAGAAGTTTTCCAACCCAGACGCCGGGCCCAGAAGAACATTACCGTCCGGCGTGTGAGGAATCGCCCCGTTGACGATCCGCTTGATGCCCAGTTCTGACCAGCTCGGCATCCGCTCCATGACCTTTTCCACGTGAGGCAAGATACGGTCGAGTTCTTCGTCGAAAAGTTCGTTCTCCGAATCCCATTCCGGCCAGCCGCCACTTTCCGCCCAAGCCTCTGCGCAATTGCTTGTCTCGTAGATCCCGATCAACGCGGATTTCTGTTCCTGCCGGTAATAGGCGGAAGGGTAGGGGTCGCGCATGACCGGCATTTCCTCGTCGCGGTCGAGGAATTCTTGAACCGGTTCGGTCACGATATATTGGTGTTTCATGTTGGCGATCGGCACGTCGGTCCCCGCCATCTGGGCGATGCGACGGGCATAGCAACCCGCGGCGTTGACCACGTGTTCGCACGTCACAGTGCCTTTTTCTGTGACGACTTCCCATTCGCCTGACGGCAACGGGTTGATGTCGAGAACGCGGTTGTGGCGGATGATCGACGCCCCCATATCGCGCGCACCCTTTGCCAGGGCATTGCAACAGCCGGAGGGATCAACGTGTCCGTCATCGAGTGTCCAGGCACCAGCGAGAACCCCGGAGACATCGACGAATGGATTGATCCGCTTGATCTCGTTGGGACCCACGATCTCCATTTTGAAGCCAATGAGTTTCGAGACACCCTCAACGTGCTTGAACCACTCGAGCTCCGTCTGGTTGAGGGCGAACCGGATGCCGCCGCACCCGTGCCAGCTCACATACTGTCCGGTTTTCTCCTCGAGTTTCGGATAAAGCCGGTTACCGTAATCGTGAATCTTCGCCATGTTATAGTCGGCAATGAAACTGGGACACTGGCCGGCGGCGTGCCAGGTTGAGCCTGAGGTGAGTTCACCCTTCTCAATCATGACCACGTCCTGCCAACCTTCTTCCGCCAGATGGTACAGCAGTCCGGCACCCATCATGCCGCCACCGACAATGACAACCCGGTAATGTGAATTCATGATTTGGCTTCCTCTCTAAGGACTGGCACTTGCCAACGGATACAGATCAGATGGTGCGATCAAGGTACCGGGACCGCCCTCACAACGTCGATCCCAATAAGAGTACTATAGAGCGCAGATCACCAATCCCCGTAAACTGGACTTTTTTTTGTTCTTATAATAACTACAGGTTATGGCCAGTTTGCGTAAATCCTTGCCCCCTGTGAACAGTCTCGTGATATTCGAGGCCGCCGCACGACATCTTAACTTCACGCGCGCCGCGGAGGAACTGAATGTTACGCAAGTGGCTGTCAGTCGCCAGGTCCGTGTTCTTGAAGATGACCTCGGTGTCTTGTTGTTTGAACGGCAACCACGCAAACTCCGATTAACGGAACAGGGCCAGAGATTCCATCAATCTGTTGCCGTTTCCCTTCGGCATGTGGCCCAGAGTGCAGAAGAATTGCGCCGCATGCACAAAGGTCCCCACCTGATCGTCGCCACGACAATAGCCTTCGCCTCCTACTGGCTGCTTCCCAGGATCAGCAATTTTCGCAGAAGCCACCCGGATATCGATGTACGTCTGGCAGCCTCCGACCCGTTTCTCGGCGACATTACCGCCGCGTCCCATGCGTCGATCATCTACAGCAACGGGACTTTGCCTGACCACGACGGCCACATTCTGTTTCGCGAGGAGATCTATCCCGTTTGCAGTCCTCTTTATCTGGAAAGCGTCGGTGAGATTGCTTCGGTGAAAGATCTGTTGAACCACAAACTCGTGCACTTTGATGAATTCCGTCAGCCACCTATGAACTGGAATGTATGGCTTGAAGCGGCCGGTGTCCCCGGCAAAACGGATATTCCCGGTACCCGTTATCAGAACTACAACTCAGCCATGCAAACGGTGTTGAAAGGCGAGGGGGCCATACTGGGATGGGCACATCTATGCGACGAACTGCTGGAAAATGGCGAACTGGTAAGACCCATCAAAGAGAGCCTGATCACTGATTGGGCCTATTACCTTTGTCTGCCGCGAAACATGGAAATTTCAGCGGAGGCGGACGCCTTTATTGAATGGATCACGGTTGAGGCCGGACAAATCAACCCGTGAGCGAAATGGGGTGTCGGTTAGATGTGTTGGGACCCACGAAAACGAACCTGCCCCGGAAGGTTTTCATGGGTCGCACACATTCTGTTTCCGTCTGAACAGTCAAACGGCACCACGTTCCAGCTTTGCCATGATGATCTTGTGGAGGCGTGGGCCCACCACGACACGCTTGCACCCCATGCCCGAATCCAGGGGGACAACCAGTGTTGTGCCGTCCGGCAGGACATTCAGCAGAAGAATGTCTCCTTTGAAGTCGGTCTTGTTTCCGAATGTATTGTAGGCATTGAGATAGTGTTTGGCGCGATTACCCTGCATGGTAATCTGTTTGGCATTCGGGAAGACAACGCGGAAAGAAAGTTTCAGCGTGGCGATCGGATAACATTTCCGTTCGTCCTGTGCCTCAGCGGTCGCTTGAGCGCTTAACCACAGAGTCGTCCCCGCAACGAAGGCAGCGATCAGCATTTTGATCATGGGACTTCTCCTCAACTAACGGCGGTGGCCCCCTTGGGTCTAGTGATAGCCACGGCCCGCAAAACAAAAAAAGCCCGCACATAGCGCGGGCTCCGGTTCAGGCTGATTTTTTAGTTTCTTATTGACCTGCAGACTGGAACCCCTTCCAGACGCAATTGATTAAAACTCCCCTTGAAATAAGTATCCGCCTTGAAGGGTAAACAAATCGTTTACGCCTGCGTCGTTTCGGGATCATGCCCGGGGGTTTCACAGAAAGGCGGAATTGATCTGAAAGCAGTCCAAGCGGGAGAGTCCGGAGTCTCTCCCGCTTTGCTTTGAAGTGTCTCTGCCGGTCAAACTGCACTACGCGCAATTTTTGACATGATGATCTTGTGAAGTTTCGGTCCAACAACGACCCTATTGCAGCCTTTGCCTTCGGCCAGCGGGACCAGAAGAGTGGTACCGTTGGGCAATACATTCAAAAGAACCGTATCGCCATCGAATCGTGTCTGTTTGCCATAACTGTTGAACGCGGCGAGATAGGCCCTGGCGCGGCCGCCCGTCATGGTGATCTGTTGTGAATTGGGGAAGACGACATGGTAGGAGATCTTCAGGGTTGCAATCGGAAAACACTCACGCACATCTTGTGCGAAGGCGCCGGGGACCATGGAGACGAGAAGCGCGGCCCCCCCGATAAATGCAGTTGTCAGTGTCTTGAACATGGGACTTCTCCTTTCTGTCCGGCATCCTTTACGAGGCGATGCCGAATAAACTCGCGGTAAACCGCGAGTCTCAGGCCTTGTTGCGATGATCAAGGCACACCGGCAGAACCGGTCCCACGGTCAGTATTACACTCCCTAACGTCATTTTACCGTCGTGCAATTGTTGCAAACATTGCTGCTGGTCTTAATGTGGGACCCGCCGCAATTGCTTCAAGTCACGTGTTCGTGCCTTGACGCAGTATTAACGCGGGATTGTCATACGCCTCGTTTGCTTGTTCTGAGAGGCGGATGCAGAAACATAGATCAGGTCAAATTGCCATGAACATTGCCCCAAAATCCGAAACCCTTTTCAGCGCCTGTCCTCATGACTGTCCGTCGACCTGTGCCCTTGAAGTTGAACGTGTCGATGGACAGACGATCGGGCGTGTGAAGGGCGCGGCGGATAATACGTACACGGACGGTGTAGTCTGCGCCAAGGTTGCCCGTTACGCGGAGCGTATTCATCATCCCGACCGGTTGTTGCAACCGATGCGGCGCGTGGGCGCCAAGGGATCGGCCGACTTCGCGCCTGTGTCCTGGGACGATGCGCTTGATATCGTCGCTGAGAACCTGCTCAGCGCCGAACAGCGCCATGGCAGTGAAACAGTCTGGCCCTACTACTATGCCGGGACCATGGGGCTTGTCATGAGGGACGGCATTAACCGCCTGAGGCATGCCAAGAAGTATTCGGGCCAGTTTTCGACCATATGCGTCAACCCGGCGTGGACGGGATTTGCAGCGGGAACGGGAAGACTGGCCGGACCGGATCCCCGTGAAATTGCAAAATCCGATCTTGTGGTGATCTGGGGCACCAACCCGGTCAACACTCAGATCAATCTGATGACTCACGCCATCAAGGCGCGCAAGGAGAATGGCGCCAAGATTGTCGTGGTCGATGTCTATCAGACAGGAACAATGAAACAGGCCGATCTGGCCCTGCGTCTGCGACCCGGCACTGATGGCGCCCTTGCGGTCGCCGTCATGCACGTGCTTTTCCGCGACGGTTATGCCAACCGCGACTACATGGCCCAGTACGCGGATTGTCCCGACGATCTGGAGATACACCTGAAAACCAGGACACCAGAATGGGCGAGTGAAATCACGGGACTGAGCGTCGAACTGATTGAAACTTTCGCGCGCATGATCGGCACAACCCCCAAAACCTACCTGCGTCTCGGTTACGGTTTCACCAGGTCCCGCAACGGTGCATTCAATATGCACGCAGCCATGTCGATTGCAACGGTGACCGGCGCCTGGCTGCATGAAGGTGGCGGCGCCTTCCACACCAACGGCGCAATATTTCACTGGAACAAGACAATGATCGAAGGTCTGGACATGGTGGACCCGTCTGTCCGTCTGCTCGACCAATCCCGCATTGGTCCGGCACTGACGGGGGACCCCCACGATCTGCGCGATGGCCCACCGGTGACGGCACTGTTCGTTCAAAACACCAACCCTGTCACCATCGCGCCGGAGCAGAACAAGGTGAAAGAGGGGTTTGCCCGTGAGGATTTGTTTGTCTGTGTCCACGAACAATTCATGACGGAAACCGCGCGTTGTGCGGATGTTGTGCTCCCCGCCACGATGTTTCTGGAACATGATGACGTGTACCAGGGAGGAGGGCACCAGCACATTATTCTTGGTCCCAAGATCGTCGACGCGCCAGGTGAATGCAGATCAAATCATGAAGTCCTTGCCGGGCTGGCGCAACGACTGGGTGTCGAACATGCCGGGTTCAACATGTCTGAACGAGAATTGATTGACTGGACGTTGCAGCAATCGGGATGGGGAACCATCGAAGAACTCGAAGAGAAGCATTGGATCGATTGTCAGCCGGACTTTGACCGCGCCCATTACGTGGACGGGTTTGCCTATCCTGATGGCAAATTCCGGTTCCGTCCTGATTGGATCAATGTGAAAGCCGCCAATGATGGTCCAATGGGCCCGCACACAGAGATCCCCTCGTTGCCGGACTATTGGAACATCACGGAAAATGCCGATGAGGAGCATCCGTATCGGCTCGTGACAGCACCATCGCGAAGTTTCCTGAACACGACCTTCAATGAAACACCCGGCTCGATCAAGAAGGAAGGCCGACCGGAATTGATGATTTCATTCGACGATGCGGCCCGGATCGGACTTTCCGATGGTGACCGTATTGCGATCGGCAACGAACGTGGCCGCACCGTCCTCCACGCCAGGGTGTGCGAAGACGTCAACCCTGGCGTCGTCATTTCCGAAGGTATTTGGCCCAATGACGCCTTTGAAGGAGGTCACGGGATCAACGTCCTGACAAGTGCCGATCAGCTTGCGCCGTATGGCGGTGCTGCCTTTCACGACAACCATATCTGGATAGAACCACTTTGATGTGGATCGGTTGCCAAAATTGAAATGATCTCTTAGGGCAATTTTAAGGTAACTCGGCGACACTCTTGAAATCTGTATCATTGCGCATACGTAGAAAAGACCAGCGCATTCAAGAGTTTCGTTATGAGTAACAAGCATTTCGACAGGAAGACCCAGCGCATACTGACCATGATGATTGTCGCTCTCGTGGGCCTTCTTGTTTATGCTGCTGCGTCCGACGCCGGGGGAGAAACGAAACCCGGACGAGATCTTACTCAGACCAAAGTCATCAGTTCCCCAGTGTAAACCTGAATTCTGCGTGAAACTGGAGTTCATTTCAGGTTCACAACACAGCGCCGATTATCCTCCGTGAGTTGTACTTGCGTAGGAGAATTCCGGTGGTATCTGAAATTGCGTCAAAAACATCACGCCTGGTTCGCCGGTTAGCTGTCCTGTCAAAACACATGGCGCTTTATGGCGTGCCGTCGATCGATCGCGTCTTAGTCGAACTTGATCGACGCGGTATTGGCTGCAAACAGACGATACTGATGGCATTGCCGACAAGTACCGGTCAGCGCGTTTGCCAAATTGCGGTACTGCCACCATCCTGACATAATGCTGTCAGGAGCAGTGTGTTTGGGTGCCTCATGAGACGTGCCGACAGGTTATTGCAAATTATCCAGGTTCTGCGCCGCACACGCCGTCCGGTCACAGCCGGTCAGCTTGCGGATGAACTGGAAGTTTCCATTCGTACGATTTACCGCGACATGGTGTCGTTGGAAGCAGGCGGTGTGCCGATCACCGGGGAGGCCGGTGTTGGCTACGTCATGGGTGACGATTTTGATTTACCGCCCTTGATGTTCACGGCAGCGGAACTCGAGGCTCTGATGCTCGGTGCCCGTATGGTCGAAACCAGAGCAGATCCGGCCCTTGCTTTGGCGGCGCGGGACGCGGTTGCAAAGATAGGCTTGGTCCTGCCTGATCATCTCAAGCCGCTGTTGTTGGATGCACCGCTTTATGTGGCGAGTTATGCTGAAGTTCCGGATGACTGCGTCGATGTGGCGGTCTTGCGGAACGCCATCCGTGATGGATTGAAAACGAGTTTGAACTACGCCGATCAGGAAGGTGTCGAAACGACACGCGTTGTCTGGCCTGTTGCCATCGCCTATTTTCAGGCGTCGCGTATCCTGGTTGCCTGGTGTGAACTGCGGACAGGATTCCGGCATTTCCGGACGGATCGGATAAAGCAGTTTACCGTACAGGACAAAAGATATCCCGCGCGCAGGGCCGCACTCCTGAAGCAGTGGCAAAGTGAAATCAAGCTGCCGGCAGATACACCGGGCATGCCAGCCTAGGGATTACAAAAAACTTGTGCGTTACTGGACGATCACGCGCGAACCAATTCGCGCTCGTTGGTAGAGATCAATAACCTCATTGTTGACCATCCGAATGCAGCCACTTGAAACAGCTCGCCCGATGGTCTGGGGCGCGTTCGTTCCATGGATGCGATAGATGGAGCTTCCCAGGTAAAGTGCTCTGGCGCCAAGCGGATTGTTGATACCGCCTGGCATGTACTTGGGGAGCCCAGGTTGACGCCTTCGCATGGCGGCAGGCGGTGTCCACCCGGGCCACTCGGCCTTTCGCGAAATGCGGGTGTGGCCACTCCACTGAAAACCCTGACGCCCGACACCGATGCCATAGCGTACGGCCTTGCCGCCGGGCAGAACGAAGTGGAGCGTTCGCTTGCGGGTGCTGATGATGATTGTTCCGGGCTTGTACTTGCGGTTGTAGGAGACCACCTTTTTGCCCTTGTATGATGTAACGTAGGAAGCGCTGGATCTCAGGCCCTGTGTACTGCTGTCTGAACGGTCAATTGCTTCCGCGAACACCGGTGTCGTTGTTCCTGCAAACACGCATAAAGACGCAATTGCCAGTTTATGAAAAATGTTCATTGGAAATCCTCAGGTGGCTACAAGGCAACTTGATTGTCGAAAATGAGTAAGGGCTGAACCAGTGACTTAATGCTTCACAAGAACTTGCGCTCCGACCCGTGTCCTGTTGTAGAGATCGATGACCTCCTTGTTCAGCATGCGGATGCAACCGCTGGATACCGCCAGGCCAATCGTGTACTCGGCATTTGTTCCATGTATCCGGTACAGCGAACTACCCAGGTATCGGGCGCGCGCGCCCAAAGGGTTTCCGGGACCACCGGGCATGTACTTGGGCAGTCCGGGCTGTCTCGCATGCATTTCAGCTGGCGGTGTCCATCCCGGCCACTTGGCCTTACGGCTGATCCTTGTTTGTCCGCTCCAGGTGAAACCATACCGTCCGACACCAATTCCGTATTCAATGGCCTTGCCATTCTTCAAAACGAAATAAAGCTTTCGCTTGCCGGTTTTGATGATGATCGTTCCAGGACGATAACCTCCGGAGAAAGAAACGGTCTTCTTTCCCTTGTATGTGGGAATCTTTCCTTCGCTGACGAAATTGAATTTTGGTTTGGCGCGCTGTGTCGAACCGAGAGCGGCGGAGCCAAAAAAGGCAATAGCAATGACGGCCAATACCGTCTTGAAGAAATATCCTGATGACATAGAAAGTTCCCCGACGTTCCAATACCGATGTAACGGCAATCAGGGTGAGAACGTCACCGGTAAAGCCTGAGCAGGAGGGGCATGGAGCAAAATCCCTCTCTTCGAGTGTGGCCGTTCCAGTTCTTCAGTCCCGTTAGCCGCAACAAAAACAAAGATCTACCGAATCGCTTTCACGAGTTCGAATCGTATGATCACATAGGATCACTAATAGAACATGGTTAACGGATCAAGATTTTTGGCGGAATTATGTCTTGAGATCACGAAATGGAAGGCGAAAATAGCACATCTGTTGCGCAAGCATCACAGTTTGTGACGACCTTCTCGCCTATGACCCGCACAGAACCCTGGGCAACCAAACGCAGAGCCAACGGGTACAGAACGTGCTCTGCGTGTAGAACCCGGGACGACAACGTGTCGGCGGTGTCCTCCGGTTGGACCGGCACGGCCGCCTGAGCGATTATCGGACCGGAGTCCATTTCGTTGCGCACGAAATGGACCGTGCAGCCCGAAACACGAACACCGTCGTCTATGACCCGTTCATGAGTGTTGAGGCCTCGATATGATGGAAGAAGCGAGGGATGAATGTTCAGATGTCTGTTAAGCCATTTCTGAACAAAGAATTCTGACTGCAGCCGCATGAACCCGGCGTTGCAAATGATCTCGCAACCGTGGTCGCGCAAACGGCCGTCGACTTCAGAATCGAAGTCCTCCCTCGATGAAAAGGCTTTATGGTCAATGACTTCAGTTCCGATGCCTGCATCTTGCGCGATTTGCAGGCCGCCGGCAGAGGGCTGGTTTGACACCACGACCGACACCTGAGCTGGATAGTCCGGCTGCGAACAGGCATCGACCAAAGACGCCATGTTGCTGCCGCGCCCGGAAATCAGAATGCCAACCCGTTTCTTGCTGGCCATCACCGAAGGTCCAGATCGCCAAGGAACTCAATACCTGACGGATTGTTACGGGTGACAACCTCGCCAATGATCGTACAGCGTTCGCCAAGTGATTGGAGATGCTCACATATTTGTGTGGCCTCTCTGCTATCGACGGACAGTACCATGCCGGTGCCGCAATTGAAGGTCTGCAACATGTCGGCATCGGCAATGCCGCCGGATTTGGCGAGCCATGCAAAAACGCCGTGAGGCATAATGGCATCAAGATCGATACGGACGCCAAGGTTGTCCGGCAGCATGCGGGGCACGTTTTCGGTCAGTCCACCACCCGTGATGTGTGCCATGCCTTTAACCGCGTTGAAATTTCGTAAAACGCTGAGCAGAGACGGCACGTAGATTCTGGTCGGTCGGAGTAGGGCCTCACCAAGAGTGATGTTCGGTTCGAACGGGCAGTCTGCAGCATATTCGAGTTCTGATTTATCGACTATTTTGCGGACCAGCGAAAAACCATTCGAATGGACCCCGTCAGATGCCAACCCGATCAGAACATCGCCTTCGCACATGTCGTCGCGGGGGAGAACTTTGCCGCGCTCTACAGCACCGACGCAAAATCCGGCAAGATCATACTCACCGTCGTTGTACATCCCCGGCATTTCCGCCGTCTCGCCGCCAATGAGAGCCGCGCGTGCCTGGCGACAGCCCTCGGCAATGCCAGCCACAACGGCAACACCCTGGTCATGGCTGAGTTTGCCGGTCGCGAAATAGTCCAGAAAAAACAGAGGTTCCGCCCCCTGTACCACAAGGTCGTTCACGCACATGGCCACGAGATCGATCCCGACGGTATCGTGCCGATCAGTTTCGAACGCAATTTTGAGCTTGGTACCGACACCGTCGTTGGCTGCAACCAGCAAGGGATCGCTGAAACCGGCGGCCTTGAGGTCAAACAGACCACCAAACCCGCCCAGCTCACTGTTGGCACCCGACCGGGCCGTGGCTTTCGCCAGCGGTTTTATGGCCTCCACAAGAGCATTTCCGGCATCGATGCTGACACCGGCATCAGCGTATGTGAGCCCGTTTCCTCTGGTATTCGTATTGGAGTCTGCCATGGGGTCCGTGCGGTTGAAGGTGCAGATGTGACGGCGACGCGTCCATATGACCAAGCAAATTAGCCGCCAACAAGCAAGCCTTGCATTGTTATTTTCACAGATTTGGCCGATAGATTGCAAACCACGCTTAACTAAAGCATCACTTTGGTATATTCCACGCGGATCAGGACACCGCTGCTCAGGAGAGACTTGCATTGTCAGGCGTAATCAAATTCATGCATGAATGCGTGTCCAATGCGCGATTGGGCCTGATACTCATGGTCATTGCCGGGGCTTGTGTGCTTGCTGCGAAACCGGCATCCGCGGATCTTTACAGCATCAACAGCATCAAGGTTGACGAGACGGCAGAAAATGCCGTGGAAGCCAAGAAGAAGGCCATATCAGAGGGCCAGACAAGGGCCTTTGGCACGCTGCTGCACCGGTTGACCCGCGAAACGGACAGAACGCGTCTTCCTGAACTCACCGCGAGTCAGATTTCCCGTCTCATGGATGGCATGAGTGTCGAAAACGAAAGCACGTCCGGCACCCGGTATGTAGCGGAGCTTTCCATCCGGTTTCGACCCAGCAATCTGCGCGATTTCTTGCTCCAGTACAAAGTTCCCTATGCCGACGAACAGGCGCCCGGCGTGCTGCTCGTGACCGTTTGGAAAGAAAACGGCAAGAGCATCCTCTGGGACAATCCGAACCCGTGGCGGGACGCCTGGGCCTCGCTGAATGTTGAAAACTCGATTACGCCTCTGTTCCTGCCTCTGGGCGATTTGACCGACATCGGCGCGATCAGTGCGAAGGATGTCCTGTCGGGTAACGAACAGAAGATTCAGAAGATGAAGGACCGATACGCAGTTGAGAATGTGCTGATTGCGGTCGCTGAATCTTCCGGCGGCAACAGTGTGCGTGCCGTGCTCAGAGGCGCGGTCGAAAGCGGACCGATTGAGTTCGATGAAACTTTCTCCGACGAAAGCGGCACGGGTATTGCCGGAGCCACCGCATCTGCCGCAAGAAGTTATTTGTCGCGCATCGAGGAGGGGTGGAAGGCAACACACCTGAACCTTGGCCGTCCAGCCGGCAATAGCATGCAGGTTGCCGTTCCCTTCGGTACACTGGGAGAATGGAACCAGATTCGCCAGAGGATCAATACAACCGTTGGCGTTGAATCGGTTCAGGTCAAGCGCCTGTCGGCAAAAGGAGCAATTATTGACATCATATTTGCCGGTGATTTGGGCGTGTTGTCAGGCGAACTGGAGCGCAGCGGATTTGAGCTTTCCGATATTGGAGACACATGGGTGCTTCAGGTCCGGTAGACAGCACCTCGATATGTGCCGGACCCGTTGCGGGAGCGAAAAACCTTGAGCTTTCCCAACATCATTACTGTTGCGAGAATTCTGTCAGTTCCTCTGATCGTGTGGTTGATCATCACGGGTCAGATGAAACTTGCCTTCATCGCATTCATCATTGCCGGCATCAGTGACGGTGCTGACGGCTTTATCGCCAAGAAGTTTAATCAGAAAACCGAACTTGGCGCATACTTGGACCCGATCGCGGACAAGGCTCTCCTGGTAAGCATCTATGTCTCTCTTGGGTTTCTGGGGGACCTGCCATCCTGGCTGGTCATTATGGTCGTGAGCCGGGATATCCTCATCATTGGCGCTGTACTGCTCTCGTGGATGATGGACAAACCAATGACCATGTCGCCACTCATGGTCAGCAAGATAAACACGACAGTTCAGATCATTCTTGCCGGATTGGTTCTGGCGGATCTGGGATACAGGCTCTCATTCGAAGTCTACGTGCAGATGTTCTGCTATGTGGCGGCGGCCCTTACAGTTGCATCTGGTGTCGCATACGTCGTTGAATGGCATCGACATATGTCCAACGGGGTGAACGATGCCGCAGCCGATTCAAGTAAGGCAGACTGACCGATGAGTTTGCAGCGACATATTACGTTCTGGATCCTAGCAACGTTCGTGTTTGCGTTGTTTTTGCTGGTCTTCCGTGAGATTTTATTGCCGTTCGTGGCCGGTTTGGCATTGGCCTATTTTCTCGATCCGGTTGCCGACAAGCTGCAACGCTGGGGCGCCAATCGCCTTGTCGCAACCTCCGCAATTCTGATCGTCTTCGTGTTGATATTTGTTCTCTGCATCTTGCTGGTCGTACCGGTGCTGCTGGAACAGGTGGCGGCGTTTGCAGAACGACTGCCCAGTTACATTCGCCGCCTGATTGATTTTCTGGATGGAGCAAGTCCGGACTGGCTGAAGTCGATTGTTGCGGAGCGCCGCCAGGGAATGGAGGGCTCCGTCAGTGAACTTGCTGCAAAAGGAGCCGGCTGGCTCGGCTCTCTGCTCAAATCCTTGTGGAGCGGAGGGCTTGCGCTCGTCAGTATCGTTTCGCTGGTGGTCGTAACGCCCGTGGTGGCGTTTTACATGCTTTATGACTGGGATCGCATGATCCAGCATGTGGACGACTGGTTGCCCCGCGATCACGCCGATACGATCCGCGGGATAGCAACCGACATCAATATCGCCATGGCCGGTTTCATTCGCGGACAAGGAACGGTCTGCCTGGCGCTTGGACTCTTCTACGGTATTTCGCTGTCACTGGCCGGCTTGAATTTCGGCCTCCTGATTGGCCTGGCATCCGGATTCATGAGTTTCATTCCTTTTGTCGGCGCCATACTTGGGCTCGTGGTCTCCGCCGGTGTCGCCGTCGTTCAGTTCTGGCCGGACTGGGTCATGGTCTCGATCATTGTTGTAATTTTTGCAGTCGGTCAATTCATCGAAGGCAATTTCCTGTCTCCGAAACTGGTTGGCGAAAGTGTTGGCCTGCACCCGGTGTGGTTGATGTTTGCGTTGTTCGCGTTCGGGTATCTGTTTGGTTTCGTCGGCATGCTTGTGGCGGTACCGGTTGCTGCTGCAATCGGAGTGCTGGCACGGTTTGCCCTGGCGCGATACCTTGAGAGCTCGTTTTATCTGGGAACCGACGATCCGCCCGGCTCTGATGGTTCGGAGCAATGACTTCCAACAAGGGGCCGGAGGGGGCAGGGGCGCAACTGCCTCTAAATTTTGGCCACCGGGCGGCGATGGGACGAGACGATTTTCTGGTCACCGTAAGTAACGCCCGTGCCGTGAACCTGATCGATGAGTGGCCGGACTGGCCAAAACCGGTGGCGGTACTTGTAGGGCCGACAGGAAGTGGCAAGTCTCATCTGGGAGAAGTGTGGCGTTCCGTATGTCATGCTAAAACAATCGATGCCCGTGATTTGACGCTGGAAAATTTGCCTCAGGTCATGTCGACGGGAGCGCTCCTCGTAGAGAATGCGCCGGCAGTCAATCTGGATCAGACCGTATTCTTTCACTTCCTGAATTACGTCCGCGAGTGCCACGGGCATGCCTTGATCACGTCTTCTGCGATGCCGTCGCACTGGCCGATAACATTAGCGGACTTAGCCTCGCGCCTGCGGGCGTTGCCGGTTGCCGTGCTCGAAGAACCCGACGACGTGTTGCTGCGCGCGGTACTTGTGAAGCTTTTTGCCGATCGTCAGATATCGGTCGATGAAGCCGTAATCGGGTATCTGGTCCTGCGCATGGAACGATCTCTCGAGGTCGCCGGCAATCTTGTTGATCTTATCGACCGCTCGGCACTGGCCCGAAAAGCGACGATAACCAGACCATTCGTAGCAAAGCTCCTGGCTGAAGCTCAAATATAGGACGAGTGGCCGACAGAACGGCCCAAGAGCCTTTCGCATCGAATTATTTACATCGCTGTCATAAACTGACTTTCAGGCGGTGTTACATATTGGCGTTTTCAAGCGCCTTTTTTGAGCACCATTATTGTCAAAACGCGATGACTGGAATCCGATTGTGAACGAAGAATCAGACAGAAGCGACGCAACGGTGGAAATCGAACAAGCGGTGTCCACAACCGTAATGGACGCCGACAGCAGTGGTGGAGTCCTGGTTGACGTGCCCATCGATAGTCCACAACGCTTCACCAACCGGGAAATTTCCTGGTTGGGCTTCAACATGCGTGTTCTGGAAGAAGCCTACAACACCAACTATCCTCTATTGGAAAGGGTGCGGTTCCTCTCCATTTCGGCAAGCAATCTGGATGAATTTTATATGGTCCGGGCGGCGGGGCTGCGTGGTCAGATAAGCGCCGGTGTATCGTCCTTGAGCCAAGATGGTCTGACGGCAGCAGAGCAACTGGAGCGTATCGCGCGGGTAACCAGCGAACTCGTCGCCGCCCAGGAAAAGTGCTGGGAGGCTCTGACGCTGGGTCTGGCGGATGCGGGCATCCATCTTCAGGAACCTGACGAAATTTCGGATACCGATCAGAAATGGGTTGAAAATTTTTTCCTTGCCCAAATTTTCCCGGTGTTGACACCGCTTGCAATCGATCCGGCTCACCCCTTTCCCTTCATCCCAAATCTCGGGTTTACGCTGGCCTTGCAACTGCGCCGCAAGAGTGATGGGCGGACCATGAATGCGCTGCTTCCCATTCCCCGGCGTATCGATCGTTTCGTGCAGTTGCCGCGTGCGAAACGCGGATCGTTTTCCACAAAGGATCGTTTCCTGTCGATCGAGAACGTCATCGGGATGTTCATATCCAGATTGTTTCCCGGTTATGAAGTGTTGGGTCAGGGCGAATTCAGGGTCATTCGCGACAGCGACATTGAAATTGAAGAAGAAGCCGAGGATCTCGTTCGGCTGTACGAAAGTGCCCTGAAGCGCCGACGCCGTGGTTCGGTCATCC
This sequence comes from Hyphomicrobiales bacterium, assembly GCA_021775835.1. The sequence goes on from JAJFHC010000316.1 coordinate 26,091, forward strand.
GGCTCGAAGTGTCAGCCAGGATGCCAAAACAACTCCGCCGTTTTGTTGCTCACGAACTCCGGTATCACGAGCAGGACATCATTGTCGTCGGCGGGTTGGTTGGATATGCGGATACCGGTCAACTCATTCTCGACAACCGACCCGACCTTCTATTCAAGCCTTATAATGCCAGGTTCCCCGAACGCATCCGCGATCATGGTGGTGACTGTTTTGCGGCAATCCGTGAAAAAGACATTGTGGTCCATCACCCGTACGAATCGTTTGACGTTGTCGTGCAGTTTCTGCGCCAGGCCGCCAGGGATCCCGATGTCGTGGCGATTAAGCAGACGCTGTACCGGACATCCAAGGACTCACCCATCATTGCGGCTCTGTCGGAAGCAGCAGAAGCCGGCAAGTCGGTTACGGCTCTGGTTGAGCTGAGGGCGAGATTCGATGAGGAAGCTAACATTCAATGGGCACGGAATCTGGAACGTGCCGGTGCCCAGGTCGTGTATGGCTTCATCGAACTGAAAACCCACGCCAAAGTAAGCCTTGTTGTACGCCGCGAGGATGGTGGTCTGCGAACCTACGTGCATTTTGGCACCGGTAACTATCACCCAATTACCGCGAAGATTTACACCGACCTGTCGTTTTTCACCTGTAACGAGACCTTTGCACATGAAGCGGCGCAAATATTCAATTACATCACCGGTTATGCCGAACCGAAGCACATTGAGCGCATTGCCATGTCGCCGGGGAATTTGCGCGCGCGGATAATTCATCACATCAACGAGGAGATTGATCACGCAAAGGCCGGCCGTCCGGCTGCCATCTGGGGAAAAATGAATTCGCTTGTCGATCCCTCGATAATCGACGCGTTGTACGATGCCAGCAGACAGGGCGTGGAGATCGATCTTGTGGTCAGAGGCATATGTTGTCTGCGTCCAGGTGTTAAGGGACTGTCCGACAACATACGTGTGAAAAGCATTGTCGGGCGTTTTCTCGAACACTCACGGATTCTGTGTTTCGGGTCCGGACACAGGCTGCCGTCGCCACACGCCAAGGTCTACATCTCTTCTGCAGATCTGATGCCCCGGAATCTCGACCGTCGCGTGGAAACCCTCATCCCGATCGATAACCCCACGGTGCACGAGCACATCCTTGATCAAATCATGGTCGCAAATCTTCAGGACAACCAACAGAGCTGGCGTCTGCTTGCCGATGGCAGTTTCAGGCGGAATTCCCCAGCAAAGGACGAAAAAGTTTTCAATGCCCATGAGTATTTCATGAATAATCCCAGCCTTTCGGGCCGGGGCAAGTCGCTGCAGGAGGACTTGCCGCCTTCATTCATCAAAAAGAGAAGAAAATCGAAGGACAAGCGCTGAATGGCCGTCTGGGAGGCGGACGCGGCATTCAGACCGGATCCAAAACAAACCGTGACTTGGAAACGGCAAGACGATAGAGATTGTTCGCCGTTAGTTTCAACGATGATACGACAGCCGATATATCATTTCTGACTGCCATTAGTTGCCGGGGGGCCCGTGACAAAACCCGATCATGTTCTCGGTAGAGCCCCATTCTACGCGCCGGTAGGCGTCGTCGATATTGGTTCCAATTCTATCAGGCTCGTCGTCTACGATGGTGAGCGTAGAAGCCCGACTCCGGTCTACAACGAAAAGGTGCTGTGTGGATTGGGCCGTGGCATTGCCACCACCGGCCGCATGAGCGAAGACAGTGTTTCGCGGGCAATTCAGGCCTTGAAGAGGTTTCGCCAGTTGCTTGAGCAATTTGGCACCCGGAAAACCTATGCCATAGCAACAGCAGCGGCTCGCGAGGCTAAGAACGGAAGCGAATTCGTCCGGAATGCCAAAAGGGCTCTAGGAGTTTCCGTCAGGGTTCTGACCGGCCGGGATGAAGCCAGACTTGCCGCGTATGGCGTTCTCGCCGGTATTCCGGATGCCGAAGGCATCGTTGGCGACCTTGGTGGCGGCAGTCTTGAACTCACGGTCATCCGCGGTGGAGAACTGGGGGATGGTGTCACTCTTCCCTTTGGCCCGTTGCGGCTGATGGACATGGCGGAAGGCAATCTCAAGAAAGCCAGGCAGATCGTTACCGATACCCTGGATGACCTGGACCTCTTGAAAGGTTTGGGCGACAAGACGTTTTATGCGGTTGGTGGAACCTGGCGAAATCTGGCGCGGGTCCACATGGCCCAGAATGATTACCCCCTCAATGTGCTGCACAGCTATGACATTCCCGCCGATTCAGCGCGCGCATTGGCGTCGGTGGTCAGCGGCTTGGGCCCCGCATCGCTTCGCGATATCCACGCTATTTCTGAAAACCGTGCTGAAACATTGCCATATGGAGCAATTGTCCTCGACGAATTGCTTGAACGAACACATGTTTCTGACCTGGTGATCTCCGCGTATGGGGTGCGCGAAGGCCTGTTGTTCAGCAAACTCAAAGCCAAAAACCGTCAGAAAGATCCGCTTTTATCCGCGGCCTGGGATCTGGCCCGGGCCCGGTCGAGGTCACCAAAAGGTGTGCGGGAGTTGTGTGACTGGACTGATCATTTGTTCAGCCTGGTTGTCCCCGATGAAAGCGCCGAAGAACTCCGGTTACGCCATGCGGCCTGCCTCCTGGCCGATATCGGATGGCGTGCCCACCAGGATTACAAGGGCGAGCAAAGTCTCAATGTGATTGCCAATGCCTCGTTTGGCGCCATTGATCACGCGGGCCGGGCGTTCCTCGCCCTGACTGTTTACTTCCGGTACGCAGGCGTCCGCAGCAAGAAGGTAAGTCCCAGATTCGACGATCTGATTGAAACGACGCGGATCGATCGCGCGCGAATCCTGGCGGCGGCTTTGCGCTTGGCCTATGTCCTGTCGGGATTCGGGCCGGGCATTCTCCCCAAGGTTTCATTCGAAGTGTCGGACAAGAAACTGATGTTGAAACTTGGCAGGAATCAAGGCGACCTTCAGGGGGAACCGGTCGTGAAACGGATGAGTGACCTTACCAAGCTCCTTGACCTGACTCAAAGCATCGAAGTTGCGTAGTTCATGAAGGTACGCATGCCCGCTGCGCGACTAGAGCAAGTTTTGTCCTTATTGAACCGTTTGATGGAGTCAAATCAGCCCGCTCGCGAAGGCGCGAAGTGTCGTGCGATGCGGGACATCGGGCAAACTTCGCAACGCCCGCGAGCGGGCTGATTTGGCCCACCGAAGGCCGGGTTTATGCGCCCGCTGGGCTGTGCTGCGGCTCGCTTGTGGTCTATAGACCACCACACGAACCGCGCCTCGCCAGCAGACGCATAAACTCGGTCAAACGGTTCAATAAGGACAAAACTTGCTCTAGGGTCAGTCCGCGGAGTTTGCCAGTAATGGCTGATAGGTCTGCGGTTCGCGCGGCAGCATGACGGCTTCGCCGTCTTCGATTGCCAGGCAGAATTCACCGTGTTTCAGCTTCAACGCGTCGTCGCCGAACAACTCGCGCCGCCAGCCTTTGAGGGCGGGAACATCCGCATTGTCATCGGCGGCAATTTTCTCCAGATCCGAAACGTTGGCGATCAGCTTTTGGGCGACGTCGTGCCGATCACAGGCAATCTTCAAAGCCACCTTCAGAATTTCCATGATAGGACCAATACCCTGCGGTGGTGATGTGTGCAGGTGACGAGGATCGGGCAACTCGTTTGTATCGGATTTTAGCCCACGCGTTACGGCCTCGAGCAGGCCACGAGCTTGAGGACTGCGGCCAAACCCACGGGGAACTGCACGCAGGCCGTCTAGATCATTCGTTGACTTTGGTGTCTGCGTGGCGATTTCCTGAAGTGCTTCTTCCTTCAGTATCCGATTGCGAGGAATGTCACGCGCCTGTGCTTCACGCTCCCGCCAGGCAGCAATCTCGGTGAACACGGCAAGGGCGCGTTTGTTGCGCGCCCGAAACTTCAGGCGCTTCCAGGCGTCGCGAGGTTCGCTGACATAAGTCTTGGCGGACTCAAGGATTGTCATTTCTTCCTTGAGCCAGGACGCTCTGCCGGTCTCATCGAGTTGGGCATCAAGTTTCTCGTAAACCACACGCAAATGAGTGACATCTGCCATGGCATAGGTGAGCTGCTTGTCGGTGAGTGGCCGTCTTGACCAGTCCGTGAAGCGGGATGTCTTGTCGATCTGGGCGTTGACCAGTTTACGCACAATATTCTCATACCCGACAGAATCACCAAAGCCGCAGACCATTGCTGCCACCTGTGTGTCGAAAAGAGGCTTTGGAATCACATCACCCATGTGGTGCATGATTTCAATATCCTGGCGTGCGGCATGGAAGACTTTGACGACGTCTTCGTTGGCCATTAGCTCGAAAAACGCCTCCAGTACAATGCCTTCGGCGAGCGGGTCGATGATGTATTCCTCGCCCGGACCAGCAACCTGAATCAAACAGAGTTTTGGCCAGAACGTGCTTTCCCGGAGGAACTCGGTGTCCACGGTGACGTAAGGATTGGACGCAAGACTACGGCACGCAACGGCCAGAGAATCGCTTGAAGTTATGATATTCATGGCCGCACTCTATACAGCATAATTTGCGCGCTGTCTCAGGGTGCCATGATTGCTTGACAAATAGACGTTGGCGTGCGTTTTTCGCGCTCGAAATTCCCCCCAGAGGCTAGTATTTACATGCATCCTTATCGCACCCATACCTGTGGCGAGTTGACAGACGCAAATGTTGGAGACACGGTCCGTTTGTCCGGTTGGGCACACCGCATACGCGACCATGGCGGTCTCTTGTTCATTGACTTGCGAGATCACTACGGGCTCACACAATGTGTAATAGATCCTGATTCCAGTGAATTCGCCAAGGCGGAAGACATTCGTGCCGAATGGGTGATCCGGGTGGATGGGCGTGTGGTCGCGCGAAGCAGTGATACCATCAACGACAAGTTGCCGACCGGCCAGGTTGAAGTCCGGATAGATGCGATTGAAATCCTGAGCACGGCAAAAGAACTTCCTCTTCCTGTTTTCGGTGACCAGGAATATCCGGAAGACACTCGTCTGACATACAGATTTCTCGACCTGCGCCGGGAAAGGATCCATGCCAACATCGTCAAGCGGTCCCGGATCATTTCCTCGATCAGGCAGCGCATGACGGATTCGGGGTTCTTTGAGTTCCAGACGCCTATCCTGACCGCCTCCAGCCCGGAAGGGGCCCGCGACTTTCTCGTCCCGAGTCGTATGCATCCCGGCAAGTTCTACGCCCTGCCGCAGGCGCCCCAGCAATTCAAGCAGCTTACAATGATTGCGGGCTTTGACAGGTATTTTCAGATCGCGCCGTGTTTCCGCGATGAGGACGCCCGGGCCGATCGGTCGCCTGGTGAGTTCTATCAACTCGACATCGAAATGAGTTTTGTCGAACAGGAAGATGTGTTCAACGCAGTGGAACCTGTCCTGCGGGGTGTGTTTGAGGAGTTCGGAGGCGGCAAGCCTGTGTCCAACCCGTTCCCGCGGATTACCTATGCAGATGCCATGCGAAAATACGGGTCCGACAAACCCGATCTTCGCAATCCGATTGTCATGGAAGACGCAACACAATGGTTCGCGGGGTCCGGGTTCAAGATCTTTGCGTCCCAGATCGAGAGCGATCCAGGCGTTGAAGTATGGGCGATACCGGCAAAGAAGGGCGGGTCGCGAGCTTTCTGCGATCGCATGAACTCCTGGGCTCAAGGCGAAGGCCAACCCGGTCTGGGATACATCTTCTTCCGGGATGGTGAAGGGGCAGGGCCGGTCGCCAAGAACATCGGCGCAGAACGCACCGCCGGCCTGCGCGATCAACTTGGACTTGGTGACGGAGACGCAGTGTTTTTCGTTTGCGGTGTTCCCCGGAAATTTGCCTCATTCGCCGGCCAGGCGCGCCTGAAAATTGGTAATGATCTTGAAATGGTCGATCATGACCGTTTCGACTTCTGCTGGATCATCGATTTTCCAATGTACGAATGGGACGAGACGGAAAAGAAGGTCGATTTCTCGCACAATCCATTCTCGATGCCCCAGGGCGAACTGGAAGCGCTGGAAAACAGCGACCCGCTGGACATCAAGGGGTATCAGTATGACATCGTCTGCAACGGCATTGAACTGTCCTCAGGGGCAATCCGGAACCACAAACCGGAGATAATGTACAAGGCCTTCGAAATAGCGGGTTACGGCCCTGAGGTGGTTGAAGAAAAGTTCGGCGGCATGTTGCGTGCCCTGCAGTACGGCGCACCGCCTCACGGAGGCATTGCTCCGGGCATCGACCGCATCGTCATGTTGTTGTGTGGCGAGGAAAACCTGCGCGAAGTGACCATGTACCCCATGAACCAGCAGGCCGAAGATCTCCTGATGGGTGCACCGTCGGACGTTTCGGCTCAGCAATTGCGGGAACTTCATATCCGCTTGAACCTGCCGCAGAAGCAATAGCGGCACCGCCTGGTCGCAGAAGTGTTGGCCGGGTGCAACATCCCGCCCGGAACATCAATCAACGCGCCGCTGATCCAGTGCGAACTTCGCTGCGTATAGTGGTGTATGAAAAACACACTGCAACGATTGATGTTACCGGCATTGCTTGCCGGAGTAACATTCTGGGGGCTTGCCGTGGATGCCCGCGCGATGCCGGATCCGTTCAAGCTTTATGGCGGCAATATTTCTTTCAATGTTGAGCGCAACGGCAAGAAGATCGGCACCCATGTAACCCGGTTTTCAAGACGCGGTAGCGAGACTGTTGTCCGGTCTACCATGAACCTTGACGTCAAGGTTCTGGGGTTCACGGCCTATTCGATGAGGTACAACTCAACCGAGCGGTGGCAGGATAAAGTGTTGAAAATGTTATCTGTTGGCATCGACGACGACGGCGCGAAAACCAAGATATCGGGGCGGCTTAAAGGAGGCAAATTCAGTTGGTCCACCAATGGCAAATGGCGATCATCAAAGGCACAGGTGTTCCCGACCAATCACTGGAACAAAGATGTTCTAAGCACACGGCGTGTGCTGAACACACTCACCGGTTTCCATAACCGTGTCCGCATTAAGAAAGTCGGTTCTGAAACGCTGACGTGCGGTAAACGCCGCATAAGAGCAAACCGGTATGTGTACTCCGGTCAATTGCAGACCGAATCCTGGTACGACAGAAACGGGCGTTGGGTGGGGCTCCGGTTCAAGGCCAAGGATGGCTCCACGCTTTTCTTCAAGTGTCGGAAGTAGTCCCCACAATCATGGGTTGGTTTCGAATTGCTGCCGAATGTCTTCAATCTGCCCAAGAGTCGGCAGGCTTGCGTCGTTGCCCAGGTGTTGGATGGCAAAGGCGGAGGCTGCCCGGGCAAATCTGAAATGCTCGACCCACGGCAGTGACGGCGCATTGAGGTACGAGTACATGTACGCGCCGTGAAACGTATCGCCGGCTCCATTTGAATCGAGAACCTGGCTTTTGGGGATGGGCAGGGCGTCGAGTTGCTGCACGCCGCCTTCCACATCCTGCCAGAGCATCCCTTTGTCGCCCTGGGTTACCCCCGCGATCCGGCAACCGCGTTTCTTTAGATAACCAACCGTTTCTTCGGCACTCATGCTCATATGCTCGCACATCAGTTCCGAAACCACAGCCACGTCGATGTAACCGAACAGCTCTTCGGTGTTGATGCGCTTGCTGCCGCCGTCAAGCGACGTCAGGATACCTTGTTCCCGGCATCGTTTGGCATAATGCAGGGCGGCTTCAGGTTGGTGTCCGTCCACATGCAGGGCCCTGCACCCGGTCAGATCAAGGTCGGGGAACGGATGCAGATAGTCATCGTCCCGGCAGCGCACGATCGCCCGCTGACCGTCTTTCGGCATGATGAAAGACAATGAACTCTCCTCCACGTGCCGGGCGTGGATCTGTATGCCGTAGCGCGCTGCCATGTCCTTGAACATCCCGCCAAGCCAGTCGTCGGCAAGCGACGTTAGCAATTCGGGCTTGATCCCCAGTCGGGCGCAGCAGAAGGCGGCCGTGACCGCGTTGCCGCCAAAACTTACCGCATAGTCACGCGCCACATGTTTTTCGTCCCCCGTGGGCATGTGGTCGGTGAGAAAGGTAATGTCGATATAGGACTGACCGATAAATAGCGTTTGCATCAATTGCCTCTGGAGTTCAACTAGGTCGTGAAACCGTCAACATCATGTCCGGTTTATAAATGAGGTCGCATCGGGACGTTAGGAATAACTGATGCCCCGCCACCAGGATTGGGCAACGAGAGCCTGGCGCAGTGGCGTATCCACGGCCTGAGGGGCTTCGGAAATGTAACGTTTGGCTTCCTCCAGAGACTCCGGAGCAAGGCCTTTGAGATGATCGATGGCCGAGGACATCGAGAAGGCCTGTCCGGTATGCGATGCAAAGTTACTCGGTAAGTCCGTCCACACTGCACCCGCAATTCCCGTTAATTCTGTCCATTGCGTAATACTGTCCACGATAGATGAAAACCGTCCGCTGCACTGCCCGGTAGCTGCTGTGACAAAGCCAATCTGGCTCATGTCTGCGCGTTCGCGCCGCGCGAGATCATCCACGGCTTCTTCGACTGTAACTCGGGTGCGGGTGATGTCACTGGGCCGGCACCAACGTCCGTCATCGGGATCTATGACTAGGGCTAGGGCTTGTTTCCGTTTTGGCGAAACACGCGAAAATTCAAGGGGTAGTGATGGCCCTTTTTCCAGTTGCCACTGCCCTTGCACGAATGGGGTGAGGTTGTCCGGATCCCAAAGCAGGGAACCCCATCCAATAATGGCGATGGTCTGGGAGCGGATGTCGGTCATGGCATATTTTCAGATATGACGTGAGGATGTGTCAATTCAGATGAGATCAGGATCGGACAGGGAGGAAAAAGCGCGGCTTGTTGCCCTAGAGACCGGCACTGTTCACAAAAACTCAGGACTCAGGTCACGGCCGGTTCGAATGCAAATTTCTCGTAGACATTGATTCTCGGTTCGAACATCGCCATTCCTGAAATGCCGATCGACACTTCGCGCATCATACTGTCAAGGGCGTGTTCAGCGGAGGCTTGTGTCGTCCAGTTGGTCATAAAGACATAGTTGCCGCTATCGTAGTCGGCATAATAGCTCAAACCCTCATAATTGGGCTGGCGCTGCAGAGCTTTCGCAATGTTACGAGCCACCTCATCAGCTGGATCCTTGCTGTTGGGGCCGAGATATATTTGAACCGAGCGAGAAAACATGACGCCTCCGGATTCTGGCGGATGCCATCCTACGTGCGGATGACGCTAGTGGTATTTGGTTAATTACCCAATAATGGCGACGCAGTCTCTTAACAAGTCCGGCATTGCAACGTTCAGGGGTGTGGAAAAACCAACTGTGTAACCTCACCGATTTAGGATAATGTTAGTGCCCTGACTATCTCTCGTCGCGGCATTTGCGATTATTTGCGCAGGTGAGATGGATAGTTTCGGAAAGAGGCACGGGATGATCGGGACATTTACGTCTGTAGCCATATACATCGGGATCATAATCCTGATGAATGTTGGCTTGGCCATGCGCGTGTCCCATTTGCGGCACGTCAACGGTATCAGCCGGGGACATGGTGGCAGCATTGAACTCGAGTGGTCCATTCGTGCCCACGGAAACAATGCCGAGTATGCATCGTTTGCATTGGCAGGCATGGTTTTTCTGGCACTCCTCGACGCACCTGTCCTGCTCGCCCACATAATCGGTCTGTCCTATACGGTCGGGCGGATCGTGGTGGCCTACGCGCTAGGATGGCGAAAGGGCGATAACAAACTCCGCAAAACCGGAACATCCCTTACCTGGTTCTCACTGGTCGTGCTGGCGGTAGCTCTTTGCGTCCTGGGACTGGAACTGGACAACTGAAGGTTCCTGTAATCGGATAATATGATTGCCGACAGGCTTTAGGATTCCGTGTCCACTGCGATCCCCTTGAGCGTTCCGGACTGTGCAAGCAAGGCACTGGACCAGACAAATCCCAGTTCATGAGTGCGATATCCGGCAAACTGACCATTGCGTTCGACAGCCTGAATGCCGCCCAGATTTTTATAGAATCCGATCGCAGGTTCGTTGTCTGCGAGCACCCACACGCCTGTACTGCGGTATCCACCGTTACACAGAGATGACGCCATAGCCCTCAACAGTCGCCGTCCGAGTCCGAGGTCCTGGAAGGACTCCAGAACATACAATAAGGCAATTTCGCCAGTAGCCGGTAACGCGCGACCACGCTTTTCATTGCAGATGCCAAACCCAACGACCCGGGTGCCATCCTCTTCCGCCACGAAGGAAAGAGCTCTTGAGACCGGATCCACAAGGCGTTTGCGCCAGATCCCAGCAAGTTCACGGCCATCCCAGGGGTGCAACAGGTTGTCGGGCAGAATGCCGTGATACGTCTGAGCCCAGGAACACATTTGCACCTTGGCAATCTCTATTTCGTCGCCAGGGGCGGCGTTCCTGATGGCTAACAGACTCATGGTGTCATTTGAGCCTCTTTCCGCCAGCCGGTGCAAGCACTGAATCCCGGGATGATGAACCGAACGCAAAAAAAGAGGCGGCCCGGTGGCCGCCCCAAGTTCCCCTCAGGAGAAATTCGTTACGAACAACCGCTTGTCGATCCACAGGTGTCGCACTTGAGGCAGGTGCCGTTGCGTACCATGGTAAAGTTGCCGCATTCGCCGCACGGGTCGCCCTCATAGCCTTTCATTCTGGCCTCGGCCATGAGGTCGACCGCGCTGCGCCCTGGGTCCGCCGCTGCTTCTCCGGGGTTGTTTACGTCCAGTTGGGCCACGTCGAGCGAAGTCGCTGTCGCTGTCACGGTTGCGCTCATGACAGCTTCTGCCCGCGCTTGCAGAACACCGACATCTCCACCGGACATTGTTGATGTGTTCGGCATGACCACGACATTGTCGGCAACTTGGCGGCGGACAAGGCCCTGGCTGACCACCTGTTTGGCGGGGACAGGAGCGTGAGTTGCTCCTGTCCCGTCACTTTTACCCTCATTTGCACCGGCGCCCATGACGTCGAAGCCGATCTGGGAAGGATCCACATGAGCCAGATCGTTACGGCCCGCATAGGACACCGCAAGTTCCCGGAAGACATAGTCGAGAATTGAAGTGGCGTTCTTGATCATGTCGTTGCCCTGAACCAGACCGGCCGGTTCAAATCGGGTGAACGTGAACGCATCGACATATTCTTCGAGCGGTACGCCATACTGAAGTCCAAGTGAAATTGCGATGGCGAAATTGTTCATCAGGCTGCGGAAAGCGGCGCCTTCCTTGTGCATGTCGATGAAGATCTCGCCCAGTCGACCGTCGTCATATTCTCCGGTTCTCAGGTAAACCTTGTGACCGCCAACCAGTGCTTTCTGGGTGTATCCCTTGCGCCGTTGTGGCAGCTTGTCCCGCTCTTGTTTGGCAGCGATTTCAACAATCCGCTCAACGATCTTCTCAGACATCACTTCCGCGCGCTGTACAGCCGGTTGTGACGCCGCAACCGCATCAATGATGTCATCCTGATCTTCATCGTCATCTGCCAGCAATTGGGCGTTGAGTGGCTGGGAAAGCTTCGAGCCGTCGCGATAAAGCGCGTTCGCCTTCAGGGCAAGGCGCCAGGAGAGGGTATAGGCTTCCTTGCATTCCTCTACTGTTGCGTCGTTTGGCATGTTGATCGTCTTGGAGATCGCACCGGAGATGAAGGGCTGAGCCGCAGCCATCATCGTGATGTGGCTGTCCACTGAAAGGTACCGTTTGCCGATGCGGCCACACGGGTTGGCGCAATCGAACACCGGAAGATGTTCGTCTGCGAGCCCAGGTGCGCCCTCAAGGGTCATGGCGCCGCAACAATAGATGTTGGCGGCGTTGACGGCGTCACGGTTGAAACCGATCTCCGACAACAGATCAAAGTCCAGATTGTCCAGTTTGTCCGCATCGGCACCCAGAACGTTGCTGCAGAACTCTTCACCAAGAGTCCACTTGTTGAACACGAACTTGATGTCAAACGCCGAGCCAAGCGCGTTTTCAACCGTTTCGATCTTTTCCTCGGTAAAGCCCTTTGCCCTCAACGCGGCGTGGTTGATGCCTGGCGCGTCCTTGAGTGAGCCGTGCCCCACTGCATAGTCGACGATGTCGGTGATCTGTTCTTCATCGTAGCCCAGGCCGCGAAGCGCGTCTGGTACAGCCCGGTTGATGATCTTGAAATAGCCACCGCCGGCGAGTTTCTTGAATTTCACCAGTGCGAAATCGGGTTCAATACCCGTTGTATCGCAGTCCATCACCAGACCAATCGTGCCTGTCGGTGCAATAACCGTAGATTGAGCGTTACGGTAACCGAAGGATTCTCCCAGTTCCACTGCCCGGTCCCAGGCCATCATCGCATGCTCGACAAGAGCCTTTTCCGGACAATTGGCATGATCCAGGGCAACGGGGATTGTATTGAGTCCTTCGTAACCGTCTGCGTTACCGTGGGCGGCATTGCGATGGTTGCGCATGACACGCAGCATGTGATCCTTGTTGGGACCGTATCCCGGGAATGGTCCCAGTTCCTTGGCGATCTCCGCCGACGTCGAATAAGCGACACCAGTCATCACGGCTGTGATCGCTCCACAAATCGCGCGGCCTTCCGGAGAGTCATAGGGAATGCCGGATGTCATGAGCAAGCCGCCAATGTTGGCAAATCCGAGACCTAGTGTGCGATAGCGGTATGACAGCTTGGCAATTTCCTTGGACGGAAACTGCGCCATCAGCACCGAGACTTCCAGCACAACTGTCCAGAGCCGCACACCGTGTTCAAACGCGTCGATGTCGAATTGGCCGTCTGACCTTTTGAACTGGAGGAGGTTCAGAGACGCAAGGTTGCAGGCTGTGTCATCCAGGAACATGTATTCGGAACAAGGATTGGATGCTCTGATCGGACCGCTGGCGGGGCAGGTGTGCCAGTCGTTGATTGTCGTGTGATACTGGATGCCGGGGTCGGCCGATGCCCAGGCCGAGTACCCGATCTGATCCCACAGGTCGTTCGCGGAAAGCGTCTTGACCACATGACCGCTCTTGCGTGATGTCAGGTTCCAGGGGGAGTCGTCTTCCACGGCTTGCAGGAATTCGTCCGTCACGCGTACCGAGTTGTTCGAATTCTGTCCCGACACAGTGCGGTAGGCTTCCGAATCCCAGTCTGTGTCATAGGTGTCGAAGGCAATTGCAGTGTGGCCCTGTTTGGCGAACTGAATGATGCGGCGGACATAACTGTCCGGGATCTGATTCTGCCGGGCCAGTTTGATTTCCCGCTTGAGTACCGGATTCTTGGCAGGATCGAAGCAATCGTCGCCGTCACCCTTGCAGTTGACGCAAGCCTTCATGATGGCGTTGAGATGGTTTGCGCAGATCTTGGATCCGGTAACCAGTGCCGCGACTTTCTGTTCTTCGCGAACCTTCCAGTTTATGTATTCCTCGATGTCGGGATGGTCGATGTCGACCACAACCATCTTTGCCGCGCGTCGCGTCGTGCCACCAGACTTGATGGCACCGGCGGCACGGTCGCCGATTTTCAGGAAACTCATCAGTCCGGATGACTTTCCGCCTCCGGACAGCGATTCGTTTTCTCCGCGGATTTTCGAGAAGTTGGACCCTGTACCGGAGCCGTACTTGAAAAGACGGGCTTCCCGGGTCCAGAGATCCATGATGCCGTTTTCATTGACAAGGTCGTCTTCAACCGACTGGATGAAACAGGCGTGGGGTTGCGGGTGTTCGTAGGCCGATTTGGAGCGGGTCAGACGACCGGTCTCGAAATCCACGTAATAGTGACCCTGGCCAGGGCCGTCTATGCCATAGGCCCAATGCAGTCCGGTGTTGAACCACTGAGGTGAATTTGGCGCAACTTTCTGGGTTGCAAGCATGAAACACAGTTCGTCGTAGAATGCGCGGGCATCTGCTTCGGAATCAAAATAGCCGCCTTTCCAGCCCCAATAGGTCCACGTGCCAGCCAGGCGTTCGAAGACCTGGGTGGCCCGAATTTCCGGACCAAAACGTTCGGCTTCCGGAAGTTTGGCCAGTTTTTTCTGATCTGGCACACTGCGCCACAACCAGGATGGAACGGTGTTCTCTTCAACTTTCTTCAGGCAGACCGGGACACCTGCTTTGCGGAAATATTTCTGGGCAATAATGTCGCTCGCAACCTGACTCCAGGAGGCGGGGACCTCCACATTTTCCAGTTGGAAGACGATAGAACCGTCTGGATTCCGGATCTCGCTTTTGGTCGTACGGAATTTGATTCCGTCAAATGGCGATTTACCCGCTTCTGTGTAGTGACGATCAATCCGCATCTTTTTCCTCGTTTGCTCCGTGCTCAAGGGCACGGCATGCCGTTTCATTTCCACATCTCGTCCGGCCAAATGACTGGACCATCCTTTTGTCGCCTTGAGGTCACTTTCGGGTCTAGGCAAACAATCCCAATTAGCGGCACAAAAGACTTGCCGTTCCGACGGACACCCACCGGATTCACTCGTTACATTTTGGGATACACCTGAACCGGTCCATGTCTGGATCCGGCGGGTGTGTTGTTGGCCCCTCAGCGCGCAGTCACTGTATGCTGAGTTCGCTCCGCACGTCAAGAATTAGTGTGTTAACAAAATCCTAACACAAGATGTAGTGCCAAAGCTGTGGGAAACCTGTGAATTGTCCAAGAATCACAGGGAAACTCTCACAATTCTGGAACTATCTGTAGTAGGGCGCAAGTGCTTTCTCACAGGATGTAGGCATACTGAAACATCGAATTTATGGTTAATCAAAAGTAAAAATCGAAGCCCGAGAAATTTCAAACACGAACGATAAATACCTTTCACCGAACCCAATCGGCATAAATGCGCCTTTTCACTGTCCCACCGGGTGATTCTGGCTGGGACGCACGTGATTCGATTCGGATGGTTGCGAATCGCAGCAGGTAAGGAGAAAAATATCCGTTCAAACTGACGATAGAGATGTGAACTAAATCGGTGAGACGGTCCGACCAGCACAATGGGTTGTCAGATCTGGCAATGATCGAGATGAGTATAGGTATGCCCACTGGACTGGACCGCCTGCATACGTCATAAGTGGGTACGAATTGCTAACCTTAAGGGCAGGCCTGATGAAGTTCCTTCTTCAATTCTTCACATGGTGGAATGGACAGACACTGGGAACGCGCTTTCACACATGGCGCAACGGTGAGTTCGTCGGTGAAGACGACATGGCCAACAAGTATTACCGCGCGCGCAATGGCGACCGGCGCTGGGTGATCTATGACGGTATTGCTGAACCTTCCGCTGTGCCGCCGGAGTGGCATGGTTGGCTGCATTACACAGTCGACACACCGCCCACGGAAGAAGACTACACGCCACATGAATGGCAGAAAGCCCACCAACCCAACATGACGGGGACGGCCTCGGCCTACCGCCCTGACGGCAGCATCCTGTCTGGTGCAAAACGCCCGCAGGCGACCGGCGACTACGAAGCCTGGCAGCCTGAGTAGACACGCGATGTCTCTGACTGCCGACACCGGCAACAGCTAAGATTGAACAATTCGAAATCTGGAATTTTGCGAAGCAAGAGGGACCGGACCATGAAAAATAATGCCATTGAAACGATTATAGGCGCGGCTGTCATTGCGATTGCGGTGGCATTCTTCACCTATGCCTACAAGACCGCTGATGTAGGCAAGGGATCCGACGGCTACTCATTGACGGCCCAATTCGAACGCGTTGACGGCGTGTCCACAGGTACCGACGTCCGAATGGCTGGCATCAAGATCGGAACGGTGACGGCCCAAAGGCTGGAGCCATCGAGCTACGAGGCAATTCTGACAATCAGCGTCAGCCCTGAAGTCAAGCTTCCCACTGATTCTACGGCGAAAATCACATCCGAAGGCCTGCTGGGCGGGAATTATATTTCACTGGAACCGGGCGGCGACGAAACGATGCTGGCCGCAGGCGGAAAGATAGTGAACACGCAAAGCTCCGTAGACCTGATTGGTCTGTTGGGCCAGGCTATCTTCAATAAGGGATCTTGATGGCGCAAGGCCTCAAGCAATCCGGCGATCAGGTTTGGTCGGTGGACGGATATGACACGCACGCACGATTTGTTTCCACGCTTGGTGCGGGTATCAAGGACTGGCTCGCCGTTGAACCAGGTGAGCATGTCCTAGATCTTGGGTGTGGTGACGGTGCCCTGACGGTTGAACTCGTCGCGGACGGTGCCCATGTCGTCGGCGTGGATTCGAGTGCCGAGTTTGTCGCAAAAGCCCGGCAAAGAGGTCTCACAGTCCATCTCATGGATGGTCATGATTTGCCATTCAAGCAGGAGTTCGATGCCGTTTTCTCGAACGCCGCGTTGCACTGGATGACCGGCGCCAAACAGGTGGTCACAAACGTTGCCCGTGCATTGAAACCAAATGGGCGATTCGTGGCCGAATTTGGCGGACACGGCAATGTAGCGGCAATCGTCACAGCAGTGCGGGCTGTGGTGGCAGCACGGGGAGGGAACGCGGATCTTGCCTTTCCGTGGTTTTTCCCCACAACGGATGAGTATGCCGCTCTGCTGGAGGAAGCAGGATTTTCTGTTAGACGTATAGCGCTGATTCCCCGACCAACACCCTTGCCGACGGACATGGCCGGTTGGCTTCGCACCTTCTGTGAGCCGTTTTTTGCTCAGTTTGGTGATGAATCAGACATGGCATTGCAAGACGTCGTCAATCTCCTGAAGCCAAGCTTGTGCGATGTAAAGGGTAACTGGACCGCCGACTACGTCCGGTTGCGGGTAGATGCCGTGTCGGGAGCGACTGACGTATGATTTACAGCATTATTTGAGCCACACGAATGCACAGATTTTTTGTTACCCCCGCGGCAATGAGACTTGGCATCGCGCTGTTTCTGACCGTGTTACCAGGGCAATCCCTTTCTGAACCGGTCAGCAATCCGATTGCTGTCTTTTCCGGCCTCGACAAGATTACAGCCGTTATTCGGACGTTTGAGGTGCCGGTAGATAAGACCGTGTTGTTCGGCACGCTCGAGGTAACGCCACGCATTTGCAATACCCGACCGCCCATCGAAACGCCGAAAACAACGGCATTCGTCGATGTCAGGGAGCGCCGGCACGGAAGTGAGCCGAAGCGTATTTTCTCTGGGTGGATGTTCGCCGACAGTCCCGGTCTGTCAGGCGTCGAGCATCCGGTCTACGACGTCTGGCTCACCGACTGTAAGACATAATCGGGCTTGTCGTCATGGCTGAAAGTCCGGAAATCTGCCTTGACCCTCAGCGCGCTTTCGAGGAGGTCGTGATAGTCGTCACGGGGTATTTCCTGAACCCCGAAACGGCGCAGATGATCGGTGATAAACTGGGTATCCAGCAAGGTGTAGCCGCCGGCACGAAGACGCGCCACAAGGTGGACCAGGGCGACTTTGCTGGCGTCCGTTACCCGTGAAAACATGCTTTCACCGAAAAAGGCTCCTCCAAGACTGATGCCGTATAAACCGCCAACGAGTTGGTCGTCGCGCCATACTTCCACAGTGTGACAGCGATCCATTTCAAACAACTGCTGGTAGAGTTCCCGGATACGCCGGCTGATCCAGGTAGACGGTCGTAATGTCGTTGAATCTGCGCAGCCTGAAACAACCCTTTCGAATGAAGTATCTATTCGAATCTCGAATTTCGAGGACCGTATGGTCCGCTTCAGCCGTCTTGGAACATGAAACCTGTCAAGCGGGAGAACGCCGCGCAGTTCGGGATCAATCCAGAAGAGAGAATTGTCGTCCGCGCTCTCTGCCATGGGAAATATACCTGCGGCATAAGCATTGAGAAGAACTTCAGGGGTAATGATTGTCATTGGCGAAGGTGTCGAAGACTCACAGAATAAAACACACGTAGGTTTTGTTTAACGCCTGTCGCCGTGTTTCATCAAGTGTCTAAAAAGTTTTCAAGCCAATGAATGTCGTAGTTGCCGTTGACGATGTCAGGTTCTGCCACCAGACGCGAGAACAGCGGTATAGTTGTTTCGATGCCTTCGATAACGAATGCCCCTAGGGAACGCCGCAATCTCATGAGACATTCGTTTCTGTTCTTGCCAAATACAATAAGCTTACCGATCAGGCTGTCGTAGTAGGGAGGAATTGTGTAGCCCGCATAAACACCCGAATCGATTCGCACGCCAAGACCACCGGGAGGGTGATAGGCTTCGATGAGACCCGGTGAGGGGGCAAAAGTATCCGGATTTTCCGCGTTGATTCGGCATTCGATGGCGTGGCCGGAAAACGTGATGCTCGATTGAGCATACCCCAGCGACGCGCCATGTGCGATCCGGATCTGTTCCTGGACCAGGTCAATGCCCGTGATCATTTCTGTTATCGGGTGCTCGACCTGCAACCGCGTGTTCATTTCAATAAAGTAGAATTCACCGTTCTCGTAGAGAAACTCCACAGTGCCGACGCCCAAATACCCCAGTTCCTTCATGGCGTCGGAGACGACGGTTCCTATCTTTTCACGCTGCTCGAGATTCAGAGCCGGTGACAGGGCTTCCTCAAGGACCTTCTGGTGTCTTCGCTGCAGCGAACAGTCGCGTTCCCCCAAGTGCACCGCTCCGCCCTTACCGTCGGACAACACCTGCACTTCAATGTGACGGGGCTTTCCGAGATACTTTTCGATGTAGAGCGCGTCGTCACCGAATGCAGACTTTGCTTCAGCTCTTGCTGTGGAAAGTGCCGTGTCGATTTCGGATTCCGACAGTGCGACTTTCATGCCACGACCGCCGCCGCCGGCCGCTGCCTTCACCAGCACCGGATAGCCGATTTCCGCAGCGATCCTTTTGGCGTCGACGCTGCTGGTGACAGCGCCGGCCGATCCGGGAACAACGGGAATACCCAAACGTTCTGCCGTGCTTTTCGCAGCGATCTTGTCGCCCATTAAACGAATGTGTGAAGCCTTGGGGCCGATTAGCGTAATGTCATGTTCTTCGAGAATTTCAGCAAATCGGGCATTCTCCGACAAAAACCCATAACCTGGATGAACCGCATCGGCGCCCGTAATTTCGCAGGCTGCGAGAATCGCTGGAATGTTTAGATAGCTATGCGTAGCGGATGGTGGTCCGATGCAAACACTTTCGTCGGCCAGACGTACATGCATCGCGTTCTCGTCAGCCGTTGAGTGAATAGCGACGGTTGCAATCCCCATTTCACGGCATGCACGTTGTATCCGCAGAGCAATCTCGCCACGATTTGCAATAAGTATCTTGTCGAACATATTTCGGGCAATCGGTTTGGGTTATTCGATGATGAGAAGCGGTTCCCCAAATTCCACAGGCTGACCGTCGTCAACGAAGACTGCGGTGATAGTTCCTGAAGAAGGCGCCGTTATCGGGTTCATTGTTTTCATTGCTTCTACGATCAGGACGGTCTGCCCGCTTGTAACGTTTGTTCCGACCTCGACAAACGGCCTGGCCCCGGGCTCAGGAGCGCGGTAGGCGGTTCCCACCATCGGCGATTTTAGAGTGCCCGGGTGCGATCCCGGTTGGGCTGCCGTGGTCGGAGGCGCCGCTGGAGGGGCGACAGAGGAAGCGGCTGCGAGCACCGGCGCGGCCGCTGACACCCCAGCAGGGGAACGCGCGACGCGGATTCGAAAATCATCATGCTCGACTTCGATTTCCGTCAATTCCGTTTCAGTAAGAAGTGTCGCCAAGTCTCGAATTAGGTCTTGGTCGACTACGTTTTTTTTCGACATTGATCCGTTACATTCTGTTTATGCGTTGATAATCTGTTCAATCGCTTCCAACGCCAGTTCGTATCCCTTTGATCCGAAACCACATATCACGCCGTTCGCCACAGGGGAAATGTAGCTGTGATGTCTGAACGTCTCGCGTCTGTAGATGTTGGATAAATGAACCTCGATGACCGGAATTCCACACATTTTGAGGGCATCCATGATAGCCACAGAAGTATGGGTGTAGGCTGCCGCGTTGATGACGATGCCGGAATTGGCAGATCTTGACTGCTGGATAAGATCGACAAGCTCGCCTTCATGGTTACTTTGGTGAAAATCCACAGACAGACCTAGGGTATCCGCACGGGTCTCACAGACTGTACGGACGTCGTCGAGGGTGGTTGTACCATAGATATCAGGTTCCCGAACGCCGAGAAGATTTAGGTTCGGACCATTGAGCACAAGAACAGGCTTAACCATGACGATCCTTCGATTCGTGAGCTAACCTCACTGAACAGGCCGTCACCTTATAGACCGCACTTGGGACAAGTAAAGACGTTTGTTCTTGGAGCAGATGAACCCGGAAAGCCAGGCGATTTCAGCAAACTTTGCAGCCACCTGATTGTCTGATTTCCACAACTTTCCTGTTGAGAATGTC
>JAJFHC010000317.1 GCA_021775835.1 Hyphomicrobiales bacterium
CGCCCTTGAGCCGCAGCACACGTTTTCCGCTGTTTGCCAGTTCCACCAGCCGCAAGGAAATATCACGCTGAACCGGTGATGGCTTGCCACCGCGCTTGCCGGCATATTCCAGGGCGACATCCGGGCCTGCCATGTCCAGAATCTCCGTGTTGACGAGGGCGTCGTAGACGATCACGTCGGCATTCTGCAGGGCATGCAGACCAAGCAGGGTCATCAGACCGGGGTCTCCGGGTCCCGCTCCCACAAGCCACACCCACCCCGGTTCAAAGGCCGGCAGATCTTTCAACGACACGTTCATAGACGCACATTACACCGGTGCTTTTTGCCTGCATAGTTCGGAAACGACGACTTGGTAACCGAAGCGCTGGTTTCGGAAATCTGCCTGTCCTATAAATGCTTTATGGCGCGCAAACCGGAAGGCGAACTGAGACGGGGATGGACCACGGGAGCGTGCGCCACGGCGGCCACGCGGGCAGCATTTCAAGCCCTTCTCACGCAAGAATTCCCCGATCCGGTTTCAATTGTCCTGCCCAAAGGCGATACCCCTTCCTTCGCGTTGGCGGTCGAAGGCCTCGACACCGACTGGGCCATGGCCGGTATTGTCAAGGATGCAGGCGACGACCCGGACGTCACCCACGGCGCGCTGATCGTGTCGACCGTGCGCCGGATGTCTGAGGGTCACGGCATTTCCTTCAAGGCAGGTGACGGTGTCGGCACCGTGACCCTTGACGGTCTGCCTGTGCCCGTAGGCGAACCCGCAATAAATCCCGTGCCAAGGCGGCTGATGACCGAACAGATCATGGAACTGTGCGCGCTGTTCGACGCCCCCTGCGATGTGGAAATCGAGATATCCATCCCCGACGGCGCCCACTTGGCCACCAAGACCTGGAACCCGCGTCTCGGCATCCTCGGCGGGCTTTCCATTCTGGGGACGACGGGCGTTGTGCACCCGTTCTCGTGTTCGGCCTGGATACACTCCATACACCGCGGCATCGATGTCGCCCGGGCAACCGGCCTGCCCCATGTGGCCGGCGCTACGGGTTCCACCTCCGAGGCTTGCGTTCAGACGCTTTACGGCCTTCCCGACGTTGCCCTGCTCGACATGGGCGATTTTGCCGGCGGGCTTCTGAAATACATCAGAAAACATCCCGTGCCGCGCCTGACCATAGCCGGCGGGTTCGGCAAACTGACCAAACTTGGCCAGGGCCACCTGGATCTGCATTCGGGGCGCAGCCAGGTCTCGTTCGACTGGTTGGCGGCACTCGCTTCCGAACAGGGCGGCAATCCCGCCCTTTGCGATGCGATCAGCAATGCCAACACCGCTCTTCAAGCGGTTACAATGGCGACTGAGAAGTCGGTACTGTTGGCCGACGCTGTGGCAGCGCGTGCTTGCGAAACCGTCGTGGCAACCCTTCGTGGAGCGCCCATAGACGTGGATGTGATTGTGGTTGACCGGAAAGGACAGATCATTGGCCGGGCGCCCGCATAAAACCGTTCTCATTCTTGGCGGCACGGCGGAAGCCAATCAGCTTGCCGAACGGCTCGCCGATGCGGAACATTACCGGGTGATTACATCCCTGGCGGGGCGCACAGCCACGCCGGTGCTGCCGCGCGGTGAACATCGCCACGGCGGCTTCGGCGGTGTCGATGGCCTTGTGCGCTATCTGTCGGCGGAGAGCGTTGACGCGATCGTCGATGCTACCCACCCCTTTGCCGTCCGGATGTCGGCTCACGCCGATGAAGGTGCTGCAAGATCGGGGGTCCCGTGCGTGCGTCTGGCGCGCCCGGAATGGCAGCGGACACCGGGTGACACCTGGAACATCGTTCGCGATGAAACCGAAGCCGCCAGCAAACTCCCCGCCGGTGCATGTGCGTTCCTGGCGTTGGGACGACAATACCTGCAACCGTTTGCTGGCAGGACGGATGTGACTTTCGTGATCCGCATGATCGACCCGCCAGAGAACCTGCCGTTGGCGGGCGCCACAGTCGTCCTCGGCAAGCCATCTGCAACGGTCGGGGAAGAACAGGCACTCTTCGAGCAACACGAGGTCAGCCACCTTGTCGCCCGCAACAGTGGCGGACAGGCCGGCTACGGCAAGATTGAAGCGGCCCGAACCTTGTCGCTGCCGGTTCTCGTCATCGCCAGACCGCCGCATCTTTCGGGCAACACTGTCGCGACCGCCAACGAGGCTCATTCCTGGGTGTCGGCAAACGCCTAAGAAAATCCCGTCAGGCTTTCTTGCGGCGGGGTCTCAGGACGTGGACATGGTCGGCGTCATAGAGAGCCGAGTCGCGAAACTCCTTTGCCGCCAGGGCCGGTCCCACAAAAATCAGTGCCGTGCGCGTCAGCTTGGCCGCCCGGACTTTGGCCTTGATGTCACTCAGCGTGCCATGAAGGAAGGACTGGTCGGGCCAGCCCACACGAAACGCCACAATGACCGGGCAGTCCGCGCCATAAAGCGGGATCAGGTCCTTTTCGATCCTGTGCAGATTGCGCACCGATAGATGGATTGCGAGAGTGGCGCCGGAGCGACCCAGAGTCACAAGGTCCTCGCCTTCAGGCATGTTCGACGATTTCATGGACGTGCGGGTCACAATCACGGTCTGGCAGATTTCCGGCACTGTGAGTTCCATGCCCAGTGCCGCGGCGGCGGCGGCAAATGCTGGAACGCCCGGGGTCACGTCGTAGTCGATACCGGCCTTCTCCAACCGTCGGATCTGCTCGGCAATAGCACCGTAGAGCGAGGGATCGCCCGAGTGGACCCGCGCGACATCTTCTCCACGCTCGTGAGCGGCAACCATTTCTTCGATAATGTCCTCGAGAGTCATGGGGGCGGTATCGAGCACGCGTGCACCGTCGGGTGCACAGGCGATCACCTGTTCAGGGACAAGCGATCCGGCATAAAGACATACAGGGCAGCTTTCTATCAGCCGCTGCCCGCGCACCGTGATGAGATCAGGGGCACCCGGGCCGGCTCCAATAAAGTGAACTGTCATTGTGCGGCACTCTCTTCCAGCTTCACGGCATAGCCGCGGGGTGTGAATACATTTCGCGAACCATCTCCGCGATCAAGAACTCTGGTCTCACTCGATCCGACAACAACCACGGTGAGCATGTCGACATCGTCGACGGACAGATCCGTAAGAGTGACCACCCGGCAGGTCTGCCCGGGACGACCCAGATTCGTTGCAAGAATAACCGGCGTGTCCGCCGGTCTGTGGCTCAGCAGGATTTCCCTGGCGCGCGCCAATTGCGTTCGCCTGCGCATGGATACCGGATTGTAAAAAGCAATCACGAAGTCGCCACGACCGGCGGCCTCGACTCGTTGTTCGATTACCGTCCAGGGGGTCAGGAGATCCGACAATGATATGGTGCAGAAATCGTGGCCAAGGGGTGCGCCGGCGACAGCGGCAGCAGCCTGCAAGGCGGAAATACCGGGCGACACGGTGATCTGTGAACGCCTAGCTGCAGCACTCACGCCGCCCTTGTCCCCGTCCCGGTCAAGCAGTTCATAGACGAGTGCGGCCATCGCATAGATACCGGCATCGCCCGAGCAGACCAGAGCCACATTGCGCCCCTCGCCGGCCAGTTCGAGTGCGTGACGGACGCGGTCCTCCTCGCCGCCCAGCGGGAAATCGTGCCGGGTCTTGCCTTCTGCAAGCGATGCGAGCAGGTCGATGTAAAGCGTGTAACCGACAATGTCCTGAGCCTCGTAAACGAGTCTGGTGGCTTCGGGACTGCGCCACTCGTCCTTGCCGGGACCTAAGCCAATGACCGAGAGAACACCTCGTGGACACCCTGTCGCCGAGACGTCGATCGGCGCCGGTGCGACGGCGATGGCGCAGGTCGCCCGAGCCGACTTCCGCTTTGCGACAATAAGGTCACCCTCGTTTCCGGCCGCCGCCAGGGCGGCACCCTCGGCGACGCCGTGACAACCGACTTCGGCAAACACGACATCGGATGGATTCTGCAGACGGGGGGCTTCGCGTTCCAGCCGGGCTGCATCAAAAAATCGGGCGCGGGCACCCAGCGACCGCGCCGCGGCGTGGACCGCTGCCTCATCGGCCTTGACGTCAATCGAAGCGACGACCGCCACGGAGGATTCCGCCAGACCGGCCTCATGTAGCGTTGACTGAACCAACCCGATCAATTCATCCGGATCACAACCGCGTTCACAACCGACACCCACACACAGAACCTTCGGATGATACACCAGTTCGCCGAACCCGGGTTCATGACGCTCCTGTGTGACGGTCAGTTTGAGCGTTGCGTTTTCTGCCAACGGAAGATCCGAGGACTCCAGCCAGGGCGCCTTTCCGTTCAATTCAATTTTTGATCCCGCCAGCAAGTCAGCCATGACAGGCTTGGCCGCTTCCGGATTTGCCAAGACCCATCCTTCAGGCGGCTGGTCGAGCGCCACATCGAAGCGCACGTCCCCGGCTGTCGTAATGGCGGCATGCCCCTCCAGGAGAGTTGCAATCTCACGCGCCAGATCATTGGCGCCCCTGTGTCCGCCGAGCAGGGGCACGACGCTCGCCCCGTCCTCTGACACCGCAATGACGGGCGGTTCGCGCAGTTTGTCTTCAAGGTCGGGGGCCAGGATCCGAATTGCCGCGCCGGCTGAAAACACGGCGATGACCGGTCGACCCTCGGCAAACAGCGACCGCAGGTGGTCGGACGCATTCTCGAAACCCACGTCACGCTGGCTCACGCGCGACGTCAGTCCGTGAATCTGCGCGCCGTCCAGCGCGTCCTTTATGATCCGACCGGTTGCCAGTGCGGAGTCGGTGAGCAGAACAACAGCCGGCGCCATCAGTCCGTCCATGGCTCGCCTCCCTTGTAGACAAGAATCATGGAAAAATAAGGCGCTCTCTCGCCATCGAAATCGGTGAGCGGACTGACAATCTGGTTTTCAAGCGTCGCCCGTTCGACATATCCGCACGACTCCGCAATGCCCAGCTGATCGAGAACACGGCGGACTTTTTCATAATGGCGACCGACCTTTATGATGGCCGCCGCTTCCGCAGTCTCCAACCGTTTACGCAATTCATCTTCCTCAAGCGGGGCGGGAATGATGCTGAGGACATCGTTGCGCGCCGCCAGTGGGCGCCCGAAGGCCGCCGCACAAGCGGTCAGAGAAGACACCCCCGGCACAACGTCGACCGTGTGATGCTTAGCCAGTCGGGCAAACAGATACATGAAGGATCCATAGAAAAACGGATCACCCTCACACAATACCGCCACGTCCTGGCCACCGGAGAGTCGGTTTGAAATCTTTGCCGCCGCCTCATCATAGACATCCTGGGCCGGGAACCGTTCCGGGCGCATGGGAATGACAATCGGCAGTTCCTCGACGCCAGCAGGCAGAAAGCCTGCAACGATGGACCTGGCAAAGCTGTCGCCATCGTCGGGCGCGGGATAGGCGACGACCGGGCACGCCTGCAAAAGACGGTGGGCCTTCAGGGTTACGAGTTCCGGGTCACCGGGACCAACGCCAAGTCCGTAGAGCGTTCCGTTTTCTGCCGCCATCGTCATGTCCACGGTTTGCTCGTCTGCCACTGGGTCACCGTCATCTGCGGCCGCCATCCGAAATAGGGCCCGACCGGTTCAGCCCGCGAGACCGATAGTCTGGTCAGGGAGCCACCGTGAAGACCATGCAGTTGGGAGATCCGGGATTCGCCTTCCAGCGTGACCACATTGGCAACCATTCTACCGCCTGGCCTGAGGGCTTTCCAGCAAGCTTCAAACAATCCCTCGCCGGAAATTCCGCCACCGATGAAAACCGCATCCGGCACGGGTAGATCTTCAAGGCCTTGTGGTGCGGTCTGCGAAATCACCTTGAGGCCCGGCACACCCAGAGCGAGCGCGTTCTGTGCAATCATCGCACATCGCTCGGCCTGTCTTTCGACGCCGAATGCCGTGGCGCCCGGGCTTGAACGCATCCATTCGACGGCCACGGAACCGCAACCGGCTCCGATGTCCCAAAGTACCGCTCCCGGGAAAGGTGCCAGAGCGGCCAGCGTCATGGCACGGACTTCACGCTTGGTCATCTGACCATCGTGATGGAAGGCTGCATCCGGGAGACCCGGTACCCTTGGCGTCACAACCGCATCAGGCCCTCCAACACATTCAACAGCAATAGTGTTGAAATCCCGCGAGGCGGTATCGCTCCAGTCACGTGCCCGTTCCTGTTGTCGGCTTTCGTCGGGGCCGCCCATGTGCTCGAGAACTGTGACCACGCTGTCACCAAAGCCGCGCTCGACCAGCACATTGGCCACTTTGGCCGGCGTTGCCCCACTGTCACTCAGGATCAGCAACCGGGCACGGGGCTGGATAAAGGCGTGGATCAATTCAAGCGGCCGGCCGTGGAGGGTGAGCGTTTCGATATCGGCCAAAGGCCAGCCGAGGCGTGCACAGGCAAGACTGAAAGCCGAAGGCGCCGGAACAATGGTCATTTCGGCTACAGGAAGGCGTTTGGTAAGGGTCACCCCGACGCCAAAACACATGGGATCGCCGGTTGCGAGAACGCACAGCCGGGAGCCGCGACGGGCGACGATTTCGTCGATTATTGCTGTCAACGGCGAAGGCCAGGACAGTTTTTCGCGATCGTCGGTCGGCAGCATGTCCAGGTGCCGTTCACCGCCGATAAAACTCTCGGCTGAGTCAATCAGCGCACGGGCGGCCGGTGCCAAACCGTCAAGACCGTCGTCTCCGATTCCAATTACCGAAAGCCAGGGGTTCATCGCCCGGCTTCCCCGCAAAGAGCGTTGACCGCCGCCGACGCCATGGCGCTGCCGCCCCTGCGCCCAAGGAGGGTCACAAACGGAACCCCTCGCGCGTTGGCGGCGAGTTCTGCCTTGGATTCGGCAGCACCGACAAATCCAACCGGAAACCCAAGGATCAGTGCTGGCCTGGGAGCACCGTCGTCGAGCCGCTCGAGAAGCCGGAAAAGTGCCGTGGGCGCGTTGCCGATGGCGACGACCGCGCCGGTCAGGTCTGCCGACCAGAGATCGACGGCCGCCGCCGACCGGGTGGTCTGTTGGGCGCGGGCTAGGTCCGGTACGCTGTCGTCGTTGAGTGTGCAAAGGACCCGGTTACCGGCGGGCAGTCTCGAAGAAATGATCCCCGACCTCACCATCTCACAATCGGAATAAATGACCGCACCAGCGCGAAGGGCCTTCTTTCCACATTCAGCAGCTCCCTCACTGAAAGACAGGTCGCTCACGATATCAGGCATACCGCACGCGTGAACCACGCGGACGGCCAGCGTCGCCATGGCGTCGCTCATGCCACCAATTGCTGTCTCCCGGCGCACGGTCTCGAATGACTGTGCGTAGATTGCCGCCGGGTCTTTCAGATAGTCCACTGAATGTGTCTCGTGCACTTGTTACTCACCATCCTTCTTCATGCTGTCGGGCCCGAGGGGATGATCAGCGTGAGGATAAGGATGATGGTGATGGCCGTGATCGTGATCATGGCTGTGATCATGGGAATGATTGTGATTGTGATCATGGTCGTGACTGTGATCGTGTTCGTGTTCGTGCCCGTGATCATGGCCGCCGTCGTCTCCGGTCCCAATACCTTCCACGTGATGGTGGTGGCTTTCCTGGGGCAAGCCCACTTCAGCCTCGAATCCAAGCACCTGTTCGCGGTACTTGCACATCTGGCAGTTCATATTGTTGGCACCTTCGAGGATCTCGCGCACGCGATCCGCGAAAGTTTCAATAACCAGAGGATGATCGTTCAGATAGGACGCCTTGATGAACTCGATCTCGGGATGGCGTGCGGCGACCGCGTCCGTGTAGTCGTAGATCCGCTTGATCAGAATTCCGGTGAACAGGAAGTAGGGAAACACCACGATGCGGCGGTAACCCAGTTTTGCCGCATGTTCGAGGCCCGGTTCGACCAGGGGGAACGTAACGCCGGAATAACAGGTTTCGCCCCAGCCAAACCCCAACCCTTCCCAAAGCATGCGCATGACCTTGGCCACGTTGGAATTGGCATCAGGGTCGGAAGCACCACGGCCGACCACCATCAAGAGGGTTTCATGCAACGGCACATCGCCGCCGGCGCCTTCAAGCGCTTCGCGGATCCGGTCGCCGGCGGCGCGGATCATCTTCGTGTCGATGCCCAGTTCACGTCCGTACTCGATCGTGAAATCGTCATGCCCGTTGGCGTAGGTGTTGAGCACCGACGGGATGTCGTTCTTGGCGTGGCCCGCCGCAAACAACATTCCCGGCACGGCCAGGACGCGGTTTACGCCCTGTTCGCGAAGATTGTCGAGGCCGGTGCGAATGATTGGCGTGGCGAATTCCAGGTAGCCGTAGTCCACCGGGTATTCAGGCAGTTTTTCCGTCAGGCCCTTTGCCACGCTGGCAAACTCCCGAACCGCTCCATCGTCTCGCGAACCATGGCCGCAGACCATCACGCCGAGCTTCTCTGTCATGATGTTCAGCCGCGCTCGCTAGGGATTTTGCCTTCGGCGTCTGCATTACGCCGTCTCAGTAAGGCATAACCAATCCCGGCGATTGCAACGAATGCAGCTATCGCGAGCCAGTGGCTGTGACCATGACCGGTTTCTGCGACGTGAACCGGATGAGCGATGGCTGCTGCCGGCAGAGCCGACATTGTCAGAGCGGTCAGAATTTTGGCAAATTTCATGGAGCACCTTCCTTGTTTCGGACCATTAGTGGCATCCCATGGAAGGTAACTGCATCCAGCCCGAAAAAGGCTCGACACCGCGACAGCTCCGGCATTGGCCCCCGACTTGGGTCAACCGCACCGGAATTTCTTCCAGTTCCTAAAGGAACACCGTCAATGCGCGTGACTGTATGGAGGTGCCCAGAACCGGTCAATCCCTTTCACGACGTGTGAACAGGTAAAAGCGTCGTTGCCGCCAGGTCTGCGGTCTTTGCGGTAACTTTTCCAGACAGGAAACGATGATCATTTGCCTTAAATTTATTGAAACCCTTTGCCGCTAAGGTCCGCCAAAGATTCAGATAGCTGGGGACTATTAAATGAGCGATTTATCGCGTGCGGAAAAGCTGGAAGAGATCAACTCTTTCATACAGAAAAATTGCAAGGACGATGTATCGATAACGGACATCTGCGCCTTGGCTGAACTCATGGTCGGAACGACACAATCCTTCTATTCGTCCATCGATTCGGCAATCTACAAGGAAATTCGCGAACTTGCGGATTATATTGAGACCGCCAAAAGCGAGATTAACAAGCTTCAAGCCAACGATATGCATGAACAACGCATACCGGATGCGGGCAAACAGCTCGATGCGATCGTGCAGGCGACAGAAGATGCCACGAACCGGATCATGGAGCAGGCGGAAGCGATCATGATGTCCGACCCTTCCGACACAGAAGCCTACCAGGCCTGTGTCAACAATGCGGTCATGGAAATTTTCGAAGCTTGCTCCTTCCAGGACATTACCGGCCAGCGTATTAGCAAGGTCGTCGAAACACTTCAGCATATTGACGTCAGGGTCGGCAATTTCCTGGCTGCGGTCAAAGCCACGGATACCAAGGGGTTCATGAGCGACGAAGAAGCAGAACGTCAAAAGCGCAAGGAAGACAAACTTCTGAACGGCCCGGCTCTCGAGGGAGAAGGCATTGACCAGAACGAGGTCGACAACCTGATTGGTGGAATGTTTGACGCACCTGCCAACACCAAACCCAAGAACGCAGCAAAACCTGAAGCAAAGCCTGAAGCGAAAGCCAAGCCTGCGGCCAAGGCCAAGCCTGCCGCGAAAACCAAGACACCGGCAGACGCCAAACCGGCGGCCAAAGTCGATCCGAAGCCGGCAGCGAAGGCGCCGGTCAAGCCCGCGCGTGAACCGGTCGGCGAACCTCTCGCAGATCAACTTGAAGAACTCAGCGCCGCGCCGGCGTCGCAGTCAGACGTTGACGCCCTGTTTGACTAGACCGTGTCTGGTTCGTCAGCTTGAAGATAGAAACGACGTGATCTTGGACCAGAGGGTGTCGTCAAATTCGACGGAATGAGCGCCACCCTCGATTTCAATCATCTGTTTTGGCTGCGGTGCAGCGTTGAACAGGGCGCGGCCCAGTTCAAACGGCACAACATTGTCGGCGGTGCCGTGGATCACCAGCAGCGGCGCCTTCAGAGCACCTATCCTCGACAGTGAATCGTACTTGTCCTTCAGCAAGGTACGGACCGGGACCCACCAATAGGCCCGGGCACCGACTTCGGCAGCCGAAGTGAACGGTGCCTCAAGGATGATTGCTGCAGGTGGCTCCTCGATCGCCAGTTGGACGGCAACGCCGGACCCAAGAGATTCTCCGAAATAGACCAGCTGATTCGCCCGCAGACCCTGGGCTTTCAGGTAGGCGGTCACGGTACGAGCGTCTTCGAGGAGCCCGAGCTCCGATGGTTTTCCAGTGCTGCCGCCATAGCCACGGTAACTGAGCAGCAGAACACCAAAACCACGGGCCATTGCCGCTTTGGCTCGTTCCGCACGGTAGGCAATCGATCCCGCATTGCCGTGAAAATAAACAAAGGTCCGGCGCTGGTCGCGGGCCGGCACATACCAGGCGATCAGCCTCTCACCGTCTGCGGTTTCCAGGGCGATCACTTGTGCGTCGGCCAAGCCAACCGCTGCCGGCTCGATTGTCCGTGCGTCCGGGAAATACTGCAACTTGCGCTGAAACAGGAAGAGCGCTGCCACCATCGCCACGTAGACGACGGCACCGAACACGGCGACTTGCTTGACAAAACCAAGCACCGATCAGAACTCGATCCCGGCCTGTGCCTTTACGCCCGACCGGAAGGGATGTTTGATCTGGGTCATCTCGGTTACCAGATCGGCAACTTCAATCAACTCGTCCTTGGCGTTGCGTCCAGTGACGATCACATGGGTGTCTTCTGGCTTGTTCTTCAAAGTTTCCACGATTTCCTCGATCGGGAGGTAGTCGTAGCGCAGCACGATGTTCAATTCGTCCAGCAGAACCATCTTATAGTCGGGGTTCTGAATGTGCTCCTTGGCCAGTTCCCAGGCTGCACGGGCGGCGGCAATGTCACGCTGACGGTCCTGGGTTTCCCAAGTGAAGCCTTCACCCATCTTGTTGATGGTCACCAGATCAGGAAACTGTTCCAGGATCGTGCGTTCACCGGTGTCCCATTTACCCTTGACGAACTGGACGACGGCCACTTTCTCGCCATGCCCCATGGTCCTGAAGACCATGCCGAAGGCTGCTGTGGATTTGCCCTTGCCCTTGCCGGTGTGGACGATAAGCAGGCCCTTCTCGATTGTCTTGGTCGCGATGATCTTGTCACGGGCAGCCTTCTTCTTGCGCATCTTGTCGGCGTGGCGATCGTCGAGTTCGGCTTCCGACAGATGAGCGAACTTGTCCTTCTTGGTCATAAGTAATGTTCCTTTCCATCAGATCCCGTCTGCGAACCGGCAAACCGGTCCAGATCATAACGTGCACTATTCGATTTTGGCACCCACAGGCCGCGTTCGATAGCCTCTCTCAGCCGGTCGGCCATCTCGCGAAGCGCGTCGGGGTTAACGTCGGCCATGAAGTCACGCACATTGTCGTCAACGACGTAAGCCTCGTAGACCGCCTCAAAATGGTGATTGCCGACCGCCCCGGTGGTGGCGGAAAAGGCAAACATGTAGTCGACTGTTGCCGCAAGTTCAAACGCACCCTTGTAGCCGTGGCGCATGACGCCGTTTATCCACTTGGGGTTGACGACGCGGGCGCGCACAACCCGACCGATCTCTTCCTCGAGCGTGCGGATGACCGGGCGGTCGGTGCGGGAATGGTCGTTGTGGTAAACCACCGGCTTCGCTCCGGAGAGGTGCTCAACGGCCGCCGTCATGCCGCCTTCGAACTGGTAGTAATCGTCTGAGTCGAGAAGGTCGTGCTCGCGGTTGTCCTGATTGTGCACCACCACGTCAACTTTTCGGAGACGCCGGGCAAACAGATCGGGTTCCGATCGGCCTTCCGCACCGGAACCGTAGGCATACCCGCCCCAGACAAGGTAGGCGCGTGCCAGGTCGTCCGCACTCTGCCAGCCCTTCTCGTCGATCAGGGCCTGCAGTCCGGCACCATAGGCACCGGGTTTTGAGCCGAATACCCTGAAGCCTGCCTTGAGGGCCGCTGTTTTTTCATCATCGCCCTGACTCCGGAAAGTTTCACGCTCCTCCGCCATGCGGGCTGCAATTGGATTCTTCGATGCCGGTTCGTCCAGGGCGCCGACGGCACGGACCGCGGAATCGAACAGATCGATCTGGGCGGGAAAGGCATCGCGGAAAAACCCTGACACCCGCAGGGTCACGTCCACGCGCGGACGGTCCATGACACTCAGTGGCATGACTTCAAAGCCGGTCACGCGGCGTGAGGCATTGTCCCAGGTCGGGCGTGCCCCGATCAGGGCTAGGGCCTGGGCGATATCGTCGCCACCGGTGCGCATGTTCGACGTGCCCCAGGCCGACAACCCGATCTGCCTGGGCCATTCGCCATGATCCTGCCGATGGCGTTCGACCAGCAGGCTGGCGGACTTCCAGCCCAGCAACCAGGCCGCCGGTGTCGGCACGGTCCGACTGTCAACAGAGAAGAAATTCCGCCCTGTTGGCAATACGTCCGCACGGCCCCTGGTCGGGGCGCCGGACGGGCCAGGCACGACAAAACGCCCGTCAAGAGCTGCCAGGCAACCCGCGAGTTCATGGGAGCCGCAGGCTGCAACGGCCGGGCCGATGCGCCCAGTTATCTCATCGAGCACAGCACGAACGCTGGCCCATTCCGCGACGCAAGGTGTTTCGCCGGCCACCAGCGAGCGGGCCAGGATTTCCAGACGCTCGACCGTATCGCCATTGCTGCGCCAGGTGTCGTCGCAACAGTCTTCCAGTTCGCCTGGACGCAAGCCTTGCCAAAGCGCGCCCATGTCGCAATCCAGAGGGTCAAATTCGTCAAAGCCGAAATCCCTGGCAAGCGCCCGAATCAGGGACGCGTCGCCGCCCTCGCCCTTGCCGCGGGCGACCCGGGTCAGCGCAACGAGGAGATCGATCCGCTGATCATCGGTCGGGGACTGTCCAAAGATGTGCAGCCCGTCGCGGATCTGCATCTCCTTCAACTCGCACAAGTAGGCGTCGAGCTTGGACAAGGCATCGTTTTCACCGTCGTCTTCCTTGATGCCACAATCCTTGTCGAGTCCGATCGACTGGATGAGCTCGAGGATCTGGCCGCGCAGGAGATCGAGGCGTCGGGGGTCAAGCCCGGAGGCTTCGTAATATTCATCGACCAACGCTTCCAGATCCTTCAGAGGCCCGTAGGTCTCCGCCCTGGTCAGCGGCGGTGTCAGATGATCGATGATCACTGCAGATGTGCGCCGCTTGGCCTGGGTACCCTCGCCCGGGTCGTTGACGATAAACGGATAGATGTGCGGCATCGGTCCCAGAACCGCTTCCGGAAGGCAGTTCTCCGAAAGGGCAACAGCCTTGCCGGGAAGCCATTCCAGGTTGCCGTGTTTGCCCATGTGTATCACGGCATGAGCGTCGAACGACAGTCTCAGCCAGGCGTAGAAGGCCAGATAGCCATGGGGCGGCACCAGATCCGGGTCGTGATAGGTGTCCTTGGGATCGATGTTGTAGCCACGTGCCGGTTGGATGCAGATCACGAGATTGCCGTAGCGGATCACGGAAAGAGCAAATGCTCCCACATCGCCGGTCATGAAGAACGGATCGTCCTCCGGTCGGCCCCATCGGCCGTTGATCTGAGTGACGACCTGCTCGGGCAATTCAGACAGAAACTGCCGGTAATCTGCAATGTCCAGCGTTTCGCGAATTTCTCGGGCCGTATGGGCCGCATTGGTC
>JAJFHC010000318.1 GCA_021775835.1 Hyphomicrobiales bacterium
GGAGGGCCAGCAACACATAGCCGCCGGTCCAGCCCATCAAAAAGACGCTCGCGTCATAGCCCGAAAAAGCGATAATGCCGGCCATTGAAATGAACGAGGCGGCGCTCATCCAGTCGGCGGCGGTCGCCATGCCATTGGCGATGGGGTGCACATGCCCGCCGGCGATGTAAAATTCCGACGTCGATCCGGCCCGCGACCAGACCGCAATACCGATATAAAGCGCGAAGGATGCGCCTACAAAAAGGAATGTGAGCTGTTGCGTCGGCGAAAGCGTAACAAGAAAATAAATAGTCCTTTCAATGAAATTGAAATCATCCACGAGCGTCGTTCCCCGGATGATCGTTTTCGTCACCGACGCCGAAACGTTTATCGATTTGCCGCATACGCACGGCATAGACGAAAATGAGGGCGACGAAGACGATGATCGAACCCTGTTGGGCAAACCAGAAGCCTAACGGAAAACCGCCAATGGTGACCTTGTTGAGCGTATCGACAAACAAAATGCCCGCGCCGAAAGACACCGCAAACCAGACAACGAGCAGGGTGATCAACAGCTTCACGTTTTCGCGCCAATAGCGTTTGTGATTTTCTTTGTCGGATCCCGGCGCGCTCATCGACATCTCCCCTTCTCGAAAGGCGGAGGTTTATCAGATTTCGGCGTCCGCCCAAAATCCGGCGCAGTTGTCGCGCGGCGATGCGATTGCCAATAGCGGTCCGGCGGCGTAACGGGACGGGCATGAACGCGCAAGCTGAAAATAACAAAGCGCCCGGCGCGCTGTCTTTTGCCGAACTTGTCGCCATCGTCGCCGCGGTGATGGCGCTGAACGCCCTAGCGATCGACATGATGCTGCCGGCGCTCGGGACAATCGGCGACGAACTTGGCGCCGCCCGCGACAACGACCGCCAGCTGATCATCGTTGTCTACGTTCTCGGCAATGGAATCGCGCAGCTGTTTTTTGGCCCGTTAGTGGACCGCTTTGGGCGCAAGCGCGTGCTGATGTGGTCACTGGGCGGATATATTATCGGCTCCTTGTTCAGCGTATTCGCCTCATCCTTTTCGCTGCTGCTGGCGGCGCGGGCGTTTCAGGGGGTCGCGACGGCGGCGGCGCGGGTCGCAGCGATCGCAATGGTTCGCGATCAATGTTCGGGGCGACGCATGGCGCAGGTCATGTCGCTGGCGATCACCATTTTCATGGCCGCGCCCATCCTGGCGCCGGGTTTCGGCCAGCTCATTTTATTCGCTGGCCCATGGCGGGCGATTTTTCTGGCGCTGCTGCTTTATGGATTTGTACTCGCAATATGGGTGCGTTGGCGGGTGCCCGAAACGTTACCCGTCGAGCAGCAAAAAAAACTGCGAGTCGACACAATTCTCGGCGCCTATATGGATTTTATCCGTAACAGGACGACCATCGGATACACCATGGCGTCCGCCCTCTGTTTCGCAGCGTTGTTCGGTTATATCAGCGCGTCGGAACAGATTTTCCTGGAAACGTTCGATATCGGCAGCGCATTTGCTTTCGCTTTTGCGGCGATTGCTGGTTCTCTCGGCGTTGCGACCCTGATCAATGCGCGCCTCGTTTCACGGTTCGGTATGCGACGGCTGACCCATGGCGCGCTGTTGGTATTCGTCATCGTGAATTTGTTGCACCTGGCGATTGCGGCGACCGCAGGTGAAACCTTCATTATTTTCATGGTCTTCATGAGCATTTCTTTTTTCTGCCTCGGGTTGATCGGCCCGAATGCAACGGCGATGGCAATGGAACCGATGGGCCACATTGCCGGATCGGCCGCTGCGGCTAACGGCTTTGCCGGCACAACCATCGCTGGCTTTCTAGGCGGCGTCGTCGCGCGTTTCTACGACGGCACGGCCATTCCGATCATTCAGGGGTTTGGCATTTTAGGCCTGGCCGCCTTTGCCGTTGTCCTGTGGACGGAGAAAGGCCAGCTATTCCATCCGAAGGAACAAGACGATGCAAGCGCCTAGGGATCGCAGGCGCGTTTGCCTTGGCGCCTTTGCCGGCGCTCACGGCGTCAAGGGCGATACGCTTGTAAAAACGTTTACCGAAACACCAGAAAGTGTCGCAAACTACGGCCCCGTCGAAACGGAAGACGGCGGGCGCACCTTTACGTTTCAATTAATTCGGGCGCACAAACCCGGCCTCGTGATTGTTCGCGCGCCGGAAATCGCCAGCCGCGAGGACGCCGCCGCACTGAAGGGCGTTCGGTTTTATGTGGATCGGGCCGCCCTGCCAAAGGCGGACGAAGACGAATTTTACCTTGATGACCTTGTCGGGCTGAGCGCCATCGATGAGACCGGCGCCGACGCCGGCCGCGTCGTCACAGTCCATAATTTCGGCGCTGGCGACCTGCTCGAACTCATCGACATTCCGGATATAAACGGTGCGCGAATGATCCCGTTTACTAGAGAAACCGTCCCGGCAGTCGATCTCGCCGACGGCCGCGTTACGGTTTTGCGTGCGGCAATTGAGGATTTGGACGCCGCCGACACCGATGAGAGCAGCGGCGACGAACCGGACGGCGCGTAAACCAAACCCGGCGCTTGCCCGTTCAACGCTTGTCTGCACCGTCGCGCCATGCCATCTCCGCCCCATGTTCCACGCTACCGTTTTAACGCTCTTCCCGGAGCTCTTTCCCGGCCCACTTGGCGCTTCGGTAACAGGCCGCGGCCTCGGTGAGGGCTTGTGGAGCCTCGACACCGTCAACATCCGGGATTTTGCTGACAGCAAATATGGCTCGGTGGACGATACGCCTGCCGGCGGCGGCGCCGGGCTGGTCATGCGGGCTGATATTTTGGCCGCCGCGATTGATTCCGTTCCCCGAAACGACCGCCCGGCGCTTTGCCTTTCGCCACGCGGAAAGCCCCTCAAACAGGCCCGTGCCCTCGAATTATCCAAAGGCCCCGGCGTCATCGCGCTCTGCGGCCGGTTTGAAGGCATCGATGAGCGTATTTTCGCGGCCCGCGAGATTGAAGAAATTTCCATCGGCGACTTCGTTCTCGCCGGTGGGGAAATCGCCGCCATGGCCTTGATCGAGGCTTGCGTGCGCCTGATCCCTGCGGTATTGGGCTCCGCTTCCTCCTTGGGGGAAGAGAGTTTTGAGGGCGGCCTGCTGGAATACCCCCAGTATACGCGGCCCCGCGAATTTGAAGACCGGGCAATCCCGGATGTGCTGCTGTCAGGCGATCACAAAAAGATCGCCGAATGGCGGCGCAAACAGGCGGAAGACATAACGCGGGCGCGAAGACCGGATCTCTGGGACCAAGTCCCGAAGCGCGGTCCTATCCGGTCGGAAAAGAACAAGGACGA
This sequence comes from Hyphomicrobiales bacterium, assembly GCA_021775835.1. The sequence goes on from JAJFHC010000318.1 coordinate 3,327, forward strand.
AACGTCATGAACATTATTCAGCAACTCGACAAAGAACAAATGGACGCGCTCGGCAAGGACGTGCCGGAATTTGCGCCAGGCGATACGGTCAAGGTCAATGTGAAAGTGCGCGAAGGCGAACGCGAACGCATTCAGGC
>JAJFHC010000033.1 GCA_021775835.1 Hyphomicrobiales bacterium
GCCGCGCGTCACGGCTTATCCGGCAGATTCACCCGACAAGCGGCATCAAGCCCTACGAACTGTGCAACGTGGCCGATATCGGCGATGCGCCGGTCAACCCCCTCGACAAGGACGACTCGATCCAGAAGATCCAGGACTTCTTCGGATCTCTCCGGAACGCCGGTATCCGTCCGATTGCCGTGGGAGGCGACCATACCATTCCGATTCCCATAATCAGGGGATTAAACGCCGGCGAGCCCTTCGGGATACTCCAGATCGATTCACATGCCGACACGCTCGACGAGATGTGCGGCACCAAAATCAATCATGCAACGTTCATGCGGCGCGCCTATGAAGAGAAACTGATTGATCCAGCCCGTGTCGTTCAAGTTGGATTGCGCGGCAGCCGTTTTTTCGATCATGACATTCAGTTCGGTTACGACGTCGGCTACACAATCATCACCATGGATGAGTACGAGGAGATGGGCCGAAAGGCTGCTATCGCAAAGATACTGCAAACGCTCGGCAACGGTCCGATCTATGTATCGCTCGACATAGATGGCATCGATCCGGCCTACGCGCCCGGTACTCCTGTGCCGGAAATCGGCGGCCTGATCCCCCGTGACGTACAGGTGATGATACGGGCCCTGGCCGGGCGAGACCTGGTGGGTGCGGATATTTCGGAAGTGGCCCCCTGCTACGATCCGACCGGCATAACATGCGTCACCGCCGCAAACATGATGTTCGAACTGCTGTGTGTCATGGCAAAGGCCGTAGACGAGGCCCGGAGTTGATTGAGAACAGTGTGGTTGGTCAACGTATGGGGGGAGCGGTTCTTCCAAACTGTTCAAACAGCCATCGTCTCAGTGCCTTGACCTCATCACGTATCGGGCGCCCCTTTGGCATGATGACATAGTAGCCGCGATCGGAAGACAGGTGGAAATCCCCTGCGGCCACAAGGGTCCCCGACTCCAGATAGTCGGCCAGCATATGCGTCCAACCAAGCGCCAGGCCCTTTCCTGCCACGGCTTGCAGGACCTCTACGCTATAGTTTGAAAAACTGAGTTTTTCAGTAGCGGGTTCGGCATCCGGCAACCACTGTTTTCGCCAGTCCTCCCAGGTGAACCAACGCTCTTCTTCGTCTTCCTGGTGCAAAAGGGCCGGATCTTCCCAGATTCGCTGTTTCGTCCATACGACATCCGGACCTCCGTATCCGGGCGCACAGACCGGCACAACATCCTCAGGCATGAACATGTCTGCAGTTGCGTTCGGCCACTTGCCATCCCCGAAACGGATAGCAATATCGAGGTCTTCCAGCGGTAGATTGCGATCCCGCTCACTGGTCAGGACTCTGACCTTGAGCTCCGGATAAAGTGCTTGAAATTCATTGATCCGCGGCATGAGCCAGAAAGCGGCGACGCCGGGGTTCGTGGCAATCGTTACAGAGCCGTGATCGACTACATTTCTGATGGCCTTGGTTACTTCCGCGACACGAGACAGGCAGTCGGACACCGCCCTGAAATAGTCCTGTCCCGTGGTGGTCAACGCCACATGCCGGCCGTTGCGGGAAAACAGCCGAACCCCGAGGTCAGCCTCGAGCATCTGTATTTGATGGCTGACAGCAGGCTGCGTCACATTCAGTTCTTCGGCGGCGCGTGTAAAATTCATATGCCGGGCGGCGGCTTCGAAAGCGATCAACGCTGTCAGAGGGGGTAAACTTCGCCGCATTTTCCGGTTCTCCTAGATAAATTGTATCAATGAAACAATCGTTTGTAAAAATATAAACTGTGTTTATCGCAACATGAATTTTTATGCAGTGGATTAAGCGCTTACATCGCGTCGTAATAGCGTGATCACGTTTTAGAGTCGTACGGGTCCTTGGGGAGGGACAACTGCTCATTTGGGTACGGCGCGTTTGTGACGGCCAAACGCGCTTTGCGAACTAGCCTGATTTATTCAGCCTGTTTGCCCCATACTTGGCGCTTTTCACGGTTTGAAATCCGCCGGAGTGGTATTGTGCGACTTTCTTAGACGGGGATGCGTCAAGGCGCGTCCCCGTCTTTTTTTTGCGCACCAACCGCACCGATTCGGCAGGCCTTGAACATATCCACTCCTGCAAAACGAGACTCGCCGTCTCATTTTTGTCCACAAATGCCAGATTGTGCAGCACACGTCATAAAACATCATAATTTGTGTTGATGGAAACATGACACCGGAGCGGCTTTCACAATTCTCCACGCCCTAGTATGTCATTAATCAGAATCGATCTGTTTCCCGTTCGCTTGACGGAAAAATCGAACGGGACCTCATTGCTGTCTTCATCGTTGTATCGATGCCTTCAGGAACAAGAATACGATGTCACAACCCATAATCAACATCGGGCCCAGAGTCCGCAAATCAGCCTTTTTCGCCGCAACCCGTCGTGCCGGCTGCAGCGCATACACAGTCTACAATCACATGTACATGCCACTCTATTACGAGAGCCCGGAGGCTGACTTCTGGCGCCTCGTGGAACATGTCACGTTATGGGACGTTTCGGTGGAGCGACAAGTTGAGATATCCGGACCGGACGCGGCCCGTTTCACACAATTCCTGACGCCACGAAATCTGGACAATTGTGCCGTGGGACAATGCAAGTATGTTCTGCTGACCGACGAAAACGGTGGCATCATCAACGATCCGGTCCTGCTGAAGCTCGCTGAAGACCGGTTCTGGCTTTCACTTGCGGATTCAGACGTGTTGCTGTGGGCAAAGGGGCTTGCCAATCAGGGCGAGTGGAATGTTCGTATCGAAGAACCGGACGTCAGCCCGCTTCAGGTGCAAGGCCCCAAGTCTACGGATCTCATGCGCATCCTGGTGGGTGATTGGATAGAAACCCTGAAATATTTTTGGTTTCGCGAGACCGAGATCGACGGCATACCGGTGGTCGTGTCGAGAACCGGCTGGTCGAGCGAACGCGGCTATGAAGTATTTCTCCGAGACAGCCAGCACGGTGACCGCCTGTGGGATCTGATCATGGATGTCGGGCAGCAATTCGAAATCGGCCCCGGCGCGCCCTCGACGATCCGCCGGATCGAAGCAGGCATGATGTCGTATGGTGCCGACATGACACTTGCGACCAACCCCTACGAGGTTGGCCTCGGGCGTCTGGTGGATCTGGAAATGGCAAATGACTTCTGTGGCAAGTCTGCACTCCGGGAGATCCGGGACCGAGGGGTCAGCCGACAACTCTGCGGTCTGGTCATTGACGGCGCTCCTGTTGCCAACGAACACCCCTGGCCCGTCATGTGCCAGAACAAGCAAGTGGGCGAGATCACCTCCGCCGTCTACTCGCCACGGCTAGAGAAGAACATTGCCCTGGCGATCGTGGACCATGGCTTCGCAGAAATCGGCCAGAAGCTGGAAGTCGCCATTCCGCAGTCGCCGCGTTCCGGCACGGTGACGGAGTATCCGTTCTACGATCCCAAGAAGACCCTGGCAGCCGCCTGACGGCCGTCCTTTCTGACGCTTTCACCAACATCAGTCTAACTGATGGTGCTGGTTGCAAAAGGCGCACAATTTAGTGTTGCCTGCATGCCCCGCTTGTCTGTCTGCCGCTTTTCGCTTAATTGTGCCTGATACATTCGTTTTCGCGAGAGCCTGACGACTGGAGGAACGGGAGCGTGAAAGATCCATGCGGACTGCGGGAGACCAGCACCGTTGGCGGCGCCATACTGCCCCAGCGTATAGGTCTTATCGTGGTCCCCGGCTTCACCATGGGATCACTTGCCGGCGCTCTAGAGGTCGTCGACGAAGCCAACCGTATGCTTCCCTCACCGGCTTACGCCATCAAGATCTGGACGCCGGACGGGCGGCCTGCGCGTTCCCAGGGCTGGCTTTCGGTCGCGGCCGACTCGGCAATGAACACGAAGGCGGAACTGGATCTGCTGATCGTTTACTGCGAGGAGATGCCCGATGAGCAGACAGCCAGGGACATCCTGCCCATTATCCGCTTTTACAATCGTCACGGCGTACCGGTCGGCGGCGTCGCAGCCGGTGCCCTGCTGCTTGCGCGCGCTGGTGTTCACGAAAATTGCCGGTGGGCGGTAAAGTGGATCTACCGCGACGCCTTCACCGAGCTCTACCCCTATTCGCATTTGTCACTCGGGTTGTTTGAGGTCCATGAGTCAGGCTTTACCTGTGTCGGCGGCCATGCCTTTCCGCACGCCATGCTCAATCTCATCGAGAACCGGTTCGGCAGTGATATTGCCGCCCGAATAGCGTTCCGCCAGCAATTGGGGCCGGTAAGACGGGCCGACGATGTCCAGCCCCATTCGCTCCATCTCGATGCCCACCACCTGCCCTCGAAATTGCGCAAGATGATCGCCTTGATGGCGGAAAACCTCGAGGAGCCCATGCTGCGCTCCGACGTGGCAACGTCCGTTGGCCTGTCCAGCAGGCAGATGGAACGACTGTTCGTGCGCTACCTGAAGGTTACGCCCAAAAGGTATTACAACACTTTAAGGCTGGAACGGGCCCGCAACCTGCTTCGCCAGACCGATATGAGCCTGGCGGAAATCGCCGTTGCCTGCGGGTTTGAAACACCCACCGGATTTTCAAAAACCTACCGCAAGATATTCGGCTGCCAGCCGCGTCAGGACAGGAAAGCCGCTCTTCTGGGCGAGACGGCCGCTAATCTTTCAGAGCCGTCAAACTGAGCGACATTGGAGTCTGCGTCAGCGGTCCGTGCTGCAACATCCCGACCAGACGCCTTTTGGATCTTCGCGATCAACGAACATCAGTTCGTAGGGGAAGATGTTGTCCGACATGCCGTCGCTGCATTGCCCGGTTCGGATAAACGTTGCAAAGGCCCGGCCCTTTCCAACTCTGGTGGCCAAATAGGCGACAAATGTCTGAGGCCGGCCGCGCGCAAAGGTTTTCTTTGTGATCCGGAAACGTTTGACCGATTTCCCCCCCTCGACAAACGGATCTTCGAAGACGGCATTATTTTCGCGCACGACAAGCGACCAGAAGGGTTCAGCACCGCCGCATTTGAGGTAATCGGTGTCTTTCGAACCACTCACGTCGTCTATCCTGGACAGGAATTGGCCGGTTACCCATCCGGTGATGCCCCGGTAACTCAGCTCTATCCAGGTGCTGCTGCCGACCTGCGCCGTGTTTCCCGTCCCGATCAGTTTCCGGGCATTCCATGGGATTCTTCCAACGACCGGAATGGAGGTGATGTCCTTTGTCGCATCCACATGGGCACGCATGTTAAGCACATCATCGGACGCAACATTCCTGACATCGTAAGATGACTGAGCCGTTGCGGATCGTGCCATGGCCACAGTCAAAATCACTGTCAGGATTGCGAAAATTGCAAGATGCGGTTTCATTCGCGACCTCCCCTGATTGTCGGCCTGTTATTCTGCAACTCATCCGTTCGAAGGATAAAGGATAAAATGGAGCGAACCAGTACTCCAGGAGTTACATAATGAAACTGATTTCCCCGCCGATCCCGATTTTTCGGATATTCGACGTCGACAAGGCCCGGGAGTTCTTTGTCGATTTCCTTGGCTTTTCCGTGGACTGGGAGCACCGCTTTGGAGACGACTCCCCGGTTTACATGCAGATATCGCGAAACGGTCTGGCACTCCACCTCAGTGAACATCACGGAGACTGCTCGCCAGGCTCTGCAGTCTTTGTGCCGGTGTCCGACATCGATGACTTTCACCGGGAGTTGTCGGAGAAGGACTACAAATACGCAAAGCCGGGAATTGAGGACGCGCCGTGGAACGCGCGGACGGTTAGCGTAACCGACCCTTTTGGCAACCGGCTTTGTTTCAGCCAGCCCAACGCAGAACCAACATAACGGAGCTTTACGCGGTGGCCGCTCTTACGGCCTGGACAGCCTCGTCAACCTCGTTTTCGGTATTGTAGTGCGCCAGCCCGATACGGACGACGCCGCCCGATGATTCCAATCCCAGGGTGCGGACCACTTCGAGCGCATAGTTATGGCCGTTCCACACGAAGATGTTCTCGGCGGCAAGCGACTTTGCAATGTTAACCGGACGATGGCCCTCCACCGTCACCGATACGGTAGGCACTCGGTGTTCCAGACGGTTCAGATTGGTGATGCCCTGGATCTTCAACCCGGGAATCTCATGCAACCCTTCGATGAGCTGTGCCGTCAGGCCGTTCTCGTGCTGGATCATGGCCGCCATGCCGGTGGCAATCGCCTTTCGCCTGTCGCTGGCTCCATCATTGAGGTTCACGTTTGATGATCCGGCGGCGGTGCCCAACCAGGCAATATACTCTACCGCCCCCAACGTGCCGGCCATGCCTTCGTGGCTCAGTGTCCCGGTTTCAAACTTGCCGGGCGACTGCGCCGAGGCGGGCCTTACCTTGTAAGGCACAAGTTCTTCCATGAGGTCCAGCCGACCCCACAGGACGCCCTGATGGGGGCCATAGAATTTGTAAGGCGAACAGACCAGGAAATCACAATCGAGGTCCTGAACATCGATCAGGCCGTGGGGGGCAAACTGGACGGCGTCGACATAAGTCAGGGCACCGGCAGCCTTTGCTTTCGCAATCAGGGTTTTGACGTCGTTCAACGTGCCTGTGAGATTGCTGGCATAATTCAATGCGACCAGACGTGTACGATCGCTGAGCACGGCATCGAAGGTGTCGACATCGAACTCGAATGTTTCCGGATCGAAGTCGAACCACCTGATGACCAGGTCAAGGTCATCGGCCAAGGCGAGCCACGGTCCGATGTTGCCGTCATGATCCATCCGGGTCACGACGATCTCGTCACCCGGTTTCATCATTTTGCCAATTGAACGCGAAATGTGGAACGTCAGCGTTGTCATGTTCTGCCCGTAGACGATCTCATCGGGGCTTGGGGCATTCATGAAATCCGCCATGGCGACGTGGGCCTGTTCGACAATCTCGCCGGCTTCAATCGTCGTGGGAAAGAAACCGCCCAGATTGGAATTCGACCGTGTCATGCAGGAAACCGTACGGTCGATCACCTGTTTTGGAACCTGGGTTCCGGCCGGATTATCGAGATACACCCGCCGCCTGCCCTCATCGGTCAGAGAAAGTGCTGGAAACTGTGACCGTACGAGGTCGACATCAAATGACATGACTGCACTCCGAAGTAAGGTGGACGGGGAATTTGATTGCGGAACCGATGCAATCCGGGATTGGCAAATCGCATGCTTCCATAGCCCAGAATGTACAAATATTTAACCCTAATCATCCAATATTGAGCGATGCTCGGATCATCTGTAAGGATCGATCCTGGTAAGAATCAGAAATTCGCAACGCCGCGCACTCGGTGAAAGTCCATGAGGACCGGACCGATAACGCACCCAGGGGACCCTTACGTCGATGTTTTCAAGAGTACTGTTGTTTTTCCCCTTCATGATTGCCGCGAGCGTTTGCCACGCAACCGCGATCGAACCGCAGACGAGGCATGATCCTGCAGCACTCCTGGGGGCCGAGGTTGCCGGTGTCAATTACCGGGTCGAAGGTCCGGTTACAGGAGATGGGTTCCTGCGCAATTACCGGCTGCACACTGCCTACGGCGACTTTCAGGTTCGCGGTGACAGCCTGCTCAAGATCAGGCTCTCCGAACTGGCCGCTCTTGCAGCACTCAAGAAGTTCAATGGACTGGAAACATATGGCGCCGGTCTCTCGCGGGCCGTCAAGGCACCGTTCGAATTTGTCGGTGGAATGGTCACAAAACCTGTGGAAACGCTCGACGAGACCGCCACGGGCATCAATGAATGGTTCGACCGCATCGGTGCAGGGATCAACAACCCGGACAGTAATCCGGATGGAACCATCGCAAGCGCTCTGGGTGTCAGTCAGGTCAAGCGACAACTGGCCTATAAACTGGGAGTGGATCCCTATACGGATTTTCCACCCCTGGCAAAGAGACTGAACGACCTTGGACAAGCCGGTGCTGCCGGCGAAATTACCGTGGCGGCCGCCTTGACAGCGGTGCCGGGCGCTGCGGGAATGGCAGCGTCAGGGGTTTCAACTGCAGGTAATGTCCGGACCCTGGTTCGCGACAAGACCGCAGCACAGCTTCAGGACCTGAACCGGGAAAATCTGAAGGGGCTTGGCATCAAGGACGCCACGACCAAGTCTTTTCTGGGCAATCGGGTCTACACGCCGACCGACCAGACAGCGATGGTGACATCTCTGGGCTATCTTGCCGACGTTCGCGGTCTCGACGCATTTGTCGCGAGGCTGGCACAGGCACCCACCCGCGATGTGGCAATTTTTCAACGCCGGCGGGTAGAACACCTGGTTGCCTACCACAAGTCCATCAGCCCGCTTCACTCTTTCATCCTGTTGAAGGGCTTTCCCTTCAACCGCACAAAAGACGGCCGGGTTATCGGCATCTTTCCGCTTGATGAATTTGCCTGGACCGACCGGTCCGCCCAACTCATACGGTCGGTCACCGAGGACCTGCAACGTCAGAACCAGATGGGCGGCGCAGAATTCAGGGTCACCGGTTCGATTACACCGGCCGCGCGGCAGAACCTTGCGGTCTACGGCTGGCAGTCTGTCGATCGCGTTCGTTACTGAGTGCTGCGATTACTGATCGTTGCGGAGTTCGTGCGGTCAGCGGCTGCAACGCATGAGGTTGACGCTCGCCACATGGATCGAAGAGGCCATGTTGCGTTGCACCTGGTCCGCCAGATAGGGCGTGCCCCTGAAGTGCACTTCGATTTTCATCATGCCTTCGCCTACCGCGTCGAAGGCTTCACCGGCGCGAACCAGCAATGGCGTGACGTCCAGCTTCTGCAGCGGATTCAGGACACGCAGCAACGTGTCCGATGCCGGGGCGGCATGGACTTCGACGGCGAATATACCGACATCCGGGCTTTCTGAATTGTCTGATTTGTTCTTGGGGTCGGCTTCAGCCGCGTAGTGTGCACTCATCGCACTTAATCTCCAAATTACCTGTCACAAGACGAATACTCACGTCCCGGCCCTCTAAAAGGACCGGGCCGGTAAGCCGTCCGGCGGTAATTCGAGATATGTGCCTGTGTACTGACATGGCGCGCACATTATTGAATGGATCTTGATTTGTAAAGGGGCGCCGGCCCGGCGGCTACCCGTCGGACCGGCTTCGTCAATGGCGCTCGTCGCGCAGGTTCACAAGGTCATCGAGCAGACCCCGTGTTCCGTTGTGAACGGACAAGTGCTCGACCCGTTCAGCGATCTTCTCAAGGGCTTCAAGTTCCCTGAGCCGAAGCATGACGGGGTTTTCCTCCATGATCCGAGCCGTGTTGAGCAAGGACCGGGTTGCAGCGGTTTCCTCGCGGCGGCGCACGACGTTTGCCTGCGCCTCCTTTTCCGCCCGCACAACCTCGTTGAGGATGTCACGGATCTCACCGGGAAGGACAATGTCCTTCAAGGCGATGTCCCCGACCTCGACACCGATTGCACCGAGTTCGGTGCGCACTGCCGTCATGGCTTCCACATCGACCTCGACCTTGTCGGCAAGCAACTCATCGAGGGTCTTGCGGCCCAGAGACTTGCGGAAAGCCAGTTGAAGTGCACGGTAAAGCACATCTTCAAAATCCTTCACGCTTGCCTCTGCGAGGACTGGGTCCGTCACACGGTACTCAGCGGACAGGTTGACCCGGATCGTCACACGGTCCTTCGTCAACAGTTCCTGTCCAGTGACGTCCAGGGAATGCCGACGGGTGTCGACAGTCCGCACAGTCACATGCCGTCCGACATCCCAGAACATATAGGCACCGGGGTCGAGCGTTTCGCCAAGAACATGGTCCACATAGAGCAGACCAACCTGGCCCTTCTCGACCCGGAACTGCACGGTCTGGTCGGTCAGGTTTGCCTGACGCAAACGCCGGGCAAGCTTTTCCGGGACACGGACAGTGTCGGATACGTCGAGACGCTCGATGTCCCACGGACCGGCATCGGTCCAGTAGACCTTGTGGGTT
>JAJFHC010000034.1 GCA_021775835.1 Hyphomicrobiales bacterium
TATGGTCTCGGCGGCATCAGCCAGTAGTGTCCAGCGGGAATGCGCCGCCTGTGAAGCGCAGGAACGCGATACGGTCCGGCTTCAGCGCGAAGATTCCGAAATGGAAGAAGAGATCCAACTGAAGCCCGCTACCTCAAGCGACGCTGGAGGAACTTCGCGCGCCGCTACCAAGGCAGCCTCGGCCGTGAGAGGCAATGGTGTCCCTCTGCCGTCGTCGGCACGATCGTATTTCGAACCGCGTTTCGGCCAGGATTTTTCCACCGTCCGGCTCCACACGCACCCAAGTGCACAGCGGGCCGCGGCGGCGATCGGTGCGCGTGCGTTTACGCTTGGCCGCGATATCGCCTTTGCTCCGGGGGAATTTGCACCGCAGTCGCGGGAGGGCCGTCATCTGCTCGCGCACGAACTTACCCATGTGGTTCAACAAAATGGCCGGCCGGTCGGCACCGATCAGTCCATTCGCCGACGCCTGGTGGTCGAAAAGCCGTCGACGAACATTCCCACACCAGGGGGCAAGGGTATCAAGCAGACGAACGCTGTGTCGATCGAGCAGTATCTCAGTAAGCTTTGCAGCGAAGGTGTGCCGAAGGTCGACAAGGCTGGTGACGTCACACTGAGTTCCGGTCTGTGTTCAAAGGAAATCGTCGGGCCAAACTTTATGGGACCGCTCGATACCAACCAGGAACGGGTCCAGACCGAGACCGGCTGCACGTGTCTGTGCGACATGATCGCTTCAAAAAACCGATGGAAAATTTCCGTTGACGACGTAGCGTGGCCGCACACGAAATTTGATAGCCATGCCAAGGCCCACAAGAAAGGCTCAGGGGGTTCGGGCGGCAAAGTGACGACACCCTCTCCCAATTCCGAGAAGTTCTGGGGTGCAACAACCAAGTCCGGCAAAGATCTGAATATCGACCCCTGGCTGGTTCTCGGCCATGAGCTGTGTGGACACGCCTGGTTGGGAGATCGTGGTGAGCATGCGCCTGACCGGGCCAAACCACGGGGCAGCGGTGGCCACCAGGCGACAGTCGCACGAGAGAATCTCATCCGTCAGGAGCACGGTATCGAAGAACGCGGCGGTTACCGCGATCCTTTCTGCGGTGAGTCGTTCTTCAGGGACAAAGCCAAGCCGGGCGTCGTCAAGAGATCCAGTTTCGTGAAGGAATGTGAACGCTGGCGTAAGGAATACAACAAAAAACATGGCACCAAATACACGCTCAAGGACCGGATTCCGCCATGAGCGACGGGGCCATCGACTCTCAGATACGCGTCGAGATTACCCGGACCCAGACCGATGCTGCGAAACACGCAACAGATGTAGCCTATCGGGTGCGCAACACCGGTCGCCACGCAGTGTGGCTGGTGAGCGATCCCTGGTACGTCTGGGAGTTAAGAGCCGAAACGATAACGGTTTCTTTCGCCCGTGGACCAATGCAGGCCGGGGTGGAAGTCTTTGGGTATTTCGATCCCGTGGTTGTCCGTCTGGACCCAGGCACCGATCTGGAACGCGACCTCGAGATCGAATGGCCGCTGAAACTGAACACGATCTGGAACTTGGAGGACGCTGTCTGGCCAGATGCAGGCCGTTATCAATTGCGGGTCGAAGTCGGTTACGGCCTGACACCGGGCCCTGTCCAAGATGGTGACGGAAGTGTGGAGGATCGGGTGCTTGGCTGGCAGCTCAAGGCGTCGAGTACACCAAGGCCCCTGGAGGTGCCGCCCAAATGACCGGAAACAACGTCGTCCGGAATCTCAGGATGCGATTTGAGGGGGAGATATGAGATCGTCTCAATCACAACGGTGGTCAACGCCTGCCGGGTCCCGACCGCGGTTGTCCTTGCCGCAGGCCAAGCTCCGGATTGGCGCTTCCAACGACCCGCTGGAACACGAAGCGGATCATGTTGCGGACAAGGTCGTGTCAAATCAGGTTCTGTCCAGCAGTGCGATTTCGGGTGGTTTCGGAGTTCAACGCAAATGCGCTGCCTGTGCAGGCGAAGATAAAGAAACTCTTCGTCTTCAACGCGAAGGGGAGGAAGACGACGAGATCCGCATGAAAACAGTAAGCGATACAAAGCAAACGCCTGTGGACAGTGCGGCGCAGAATGCGGCTTCAGCAATTGTCGATGGTGGTGCCCGATTGTCGTCGCAGGCACGTGGTTACTTCGAACCAAGGTTCGGGCGCGACCTTTCGGGTGTCCGCATTCATACCCACGCGCGGGCACAACACGCCGCCAGTGCCATCGGAGCACGAGCCTACACGCTCGGTCGAGACATCGCCTTCGGCGCAGGCCAGTACGCGCCGCAATCTTCCGAAGGCCGGCATTTGCTTGCCCACGAACTTACCCATGTGATCCAGCAGCAGTCTGCACCGGATCCGGTCATACGTCGTGCCAGATATGGCGCAGGCACGCCTCCTAAGTTTTCAGAACGGACCGTCGCGGTGGTGCCTCAGGATGAGCGGGCGCATGTGGATGCGGCAATGGCACTTGTGGACGAAGTGGTGAACGACCCTGAAGAGTTTTCGGAGTGTCACGATCATTTTGCGGATCGATGTCCTGGCGGTGACGCCAGTACTTTGGCCAGCGTCTGGAAGAAGGCGGTCATATGGCGAATCACCGATGCCGATGCATCCGAGCTGGCCCAAGGCAAGATCAATGGATCGCATGTGGCGTTCACGACGAAGGGCTTTGGCGGGAGTGCGAGGGCTCTCGCTTCAACCCTGATGCATGAGGCGGGACACAATTGCGGCATTCCAAATGGAGCAAGACATTGGCATGCTGAACAAGTCGCGACGTATTGCATGGGAGCAGGGCAAAACGAGATTTCGCTTTCGGTGGGCGGCAGACTCGGCAGCGAGGGTGTCATCTCTATGTTGTCTTACCGTCGTTTCCTTGGTGATTGGATTTCCGGTCGTTTGCGCCTCACCCTTGGTGCGGATTTCAATCTTGGCGGGGCATCAGCTGAGATAGAAGCAGCCCATGCTGATAGACCGGCAGAAAGGCGGAAAACCGGCGAATTCGGCAGCGCCATGGTCGGCGCTCAGATGCGGCTTGGTGGCTTTGGCGGATCGCGCTTTGGCGGCATCGGCGTCCGGCTTGAAACTGGCTTCGGCGCCGGGCGGTTTGCATTGCGTCCGGCGACGCGCGGAGACACAGCATCGACCGCCGTTGCTTCGTCCTGGGTTCTTCAAGTCGGACCAAAGGCAGAATTCCTTGTTCCGATCGGTTCGTTTGCCCTGCCACTCTCGGTTGGTGCTGCCTATCGTCTGGCGAAACCTCTGAACAGCGACGCTGTAGCCTTGCACGGGCTTCTCGGAACCTTGGAAATTCGCTTCTAGAAGCGATATGAACAACAACCCGTGACGTCGGATATCCAGTGCTTGGAGACGTGGAAAGAATGATGGTGATCTGTGATGCTGATGTTTTTTTGTTTGCAGAGATAGAGTGAGAATGGGTGCTCATAATTCCCATGCACAGTCGGCGAATCTGGCGCCGGCAAGTCAATCGTCCACGGCTTCCATGATTCAGCCTATGCTGCGCGTCGGGCCGGTTGACGATCCGCTGGAACGTGAGGCGGACCGGGTTGCCGATGCTGTCGTGTCCAATCAGGCGCTTGTCGCAGGTGCGGAATCGGCTGGAACCGCTGTTCAGCGAAAATGCGAAGCCTGTGAAACGGACGAGCAGGATACGGTCCGGCTTCAAAGAGAGGACGACGGACCGGTTGTGGACGACGAGGACGTCCGCATGAAAGCCGTTAATCCGGGTGGGGATGTTTCCGCAGCGGGTTCTGCCGAAAGGGCGGCTGCTGCGGTGAGCGTTTCCGGCGCGCCCCTGTCGCCGCAGACCCGCGCCTATTTCGAGCCGCGCTTCAGGCGAGACTTGTCGGATGTTCGGATTCACACACATCAGCGTGCCCAACAGGCCGCCGGACTAATGGGTGCGCGCGCTTATACACTAGGCCGCGATATCGCCTTTGCTGCCGGAGCATATGTTCCACAGTCGTTCGAAGGCCGGCGCCTGCTGGCACACGAACTTACCCACGTGATTCAACAGGACCGGCGGTCTGCACCCAAAGTACCGCAATTCGACGGCTTCAATCAGACAATGCGACTCAATCGGAGGCTGCGTTACGCAGGCGGCGGTTTAGCCTCGGGCAGCTTCTCGCCCGATCTGCGGACAGCATTTCGCGACTGGGCGGCCCGTAACCTGCGTGTGTTCACCAGTCTTCGCCCGCACGATTCAATAGCCAACGGTCTGGTGAGCGGCTTCGAGCAACTTGCCCGGCAGTTGGGTGGTGGACTGACGCTAACAGCGAATAGCCGCTACCGCTTTAGAGCAGCGGTCCGTGTCAGCGGGGACTCAATAACTCTGTCCGGCCTGAGCATTAACGGCCTGTCCGCACCTGCTGCCGCGTCGGGCGAAGGCGAAGCGAGGGAGGCGCCGGTTGACCCACGTGAACGCCTGACCCCGGAACTGCGCAACTGGCACCGTGCCCTGATGACCTCGTTTTACAGTTTCTTCAGCGACGGCAGCGAGGAGTTCAGGGTGTTGTTCCAAACCCGGCGCGGTGCCGAACCAGACCTGTTGTCGTGGCAGAGAGTGTCGATCAGGGAAGGTCGGCGCAGGCGCCCAACAGCGCAAACGCCACCGGACAGCTTCAGCCGGTCGTTTGCCTCCTCGATCGAGCTTCTGCTTGGGTTTCCAGGTGATGAACCTGCGCGCCGGCAGCTCGTCGTGCGACGTAATAACACCACGTGGACGACCATGAGCGTCGAGACGGTGCCGGAGCCTACAGCCGGCGGTGACCCGGATGCCGATCTGGTGCTGGACCGTCAAGCGCTCTATGGGCAGATCCTCGAGGATTGGCGCCGCCAGACGCGTGAGGCCTTCACGGAAACCACCATCATGATGGCGTCGATCGCCGGTCGTGAGATCATATTCTGGTACGCCGGCGGAGCAGTGCTGGGAATCTTCGGTCAGGCGTTTCGGCGGTTGCCCCTGCTGCGCAATCTTCTGACACGTCGCGCTGCGCAACCGATTGCGGAGGCCGCAGGAGAACTTGCCGGCCGCCAAGGCGACGAGTTCATAGGGTTGTGGAACCGTTATGTACAATCCGGCGGCAGACTGCCGTCCGCGGAGATGACCCGCTTGACTGAACTGGCCGGCCAGGTCGAAGCCCGCCTGGCCGCCCGTAGTGTGGCCAGAACGTTGAGCCGAGCTGAAATGCGCACCTTCGTAGAAGGGTTGATGCTCGAGTATCCCATTCTCAACCAGCTTGCCCGGGCGCAGTCGTTGTCCGGGCCCGCCCAACGCCGGGAGATGCTCGATATTCTTCACCGGTTCTTCCGTGAAACCGGTGTTGCGCATGAAGTCGTCGAAGACGGTGTGGTGCAGGCCGCACGAGGATCAGGCAACTTTGCGAGTCTTAACTCCAGTCCGGGTTTCCTCCAGATCGAACGTTCAGCATTCGAGTCCGCCGGACGGCTCTCCACGGAAGTGACCCATGAACTTTCATCCTATTACGCAGGCCTCACGGGACGGATTCCCAGATTGGCGGAAACTTTCAATGCCATGGAAATCCTGGAACTGACGATCCAGAACGGCGGTCGCTACGCACTGTAAACCTATCTCGAATGCCGGCGAACCTTCATTGCAAGGATGAAATTGTAGGATATGTAAGAAATTGCCCTATAGCAGTATTCAAACCGGATTAATTCTGTTAACGTCATGTTAAGTCAAGTTACTCCCGGGGCTGGGATCCGGGGAGATGTGTATGACGCAAGGTTCGCCGCGCAGCCCACGTGTATTAAAAGGCGGCATTGTCGCTTATCAGTTCCCAGAGCTTCTGCCGACCATCATCGTTTTTCAGTACAATCCCGACGAAGTCTCGCGGTCCATTCAGGCCGGCGCGTCCAGTGGCGGCGGTCGTGGAGATGCCAATCGTGTCAACGGACCGCCTCAGGAGACCTTGACGTTCTCCGTCGATAT
>JAJFHC010000035.1 GCA_021775835.1 Hyphomicrobiales bacterium
GAAACAACAGTCGTGTCCCGGGCGCGATGCGGCGTGTTGGTGGTGCTTCGTGGAACCGGAGGCGTGGCGATCGCTGACGATGGTGTCTGGTACGGCCCCGTCTCTGCGAGGCAGCATTTCATGCTGCATCGCGTACGGGGAACGGTTTTTGTAAGATCTTGTATGGGAAACAACGGTCGTTTCCCGGGCGCGATGCGGCGCGTTGGTGCCGGTTCGCTGAACCGGGAGCGTGGCGGTCGCTGACGCCGGTGTTTGGTACGGCCCCGTCTCTGCGAGGCAGCATTTCATGCTGCATCGCGTACGGGGAACGGTGGAGTGTACTACCGCATCCTTGCGTGACGGCTTGGGGGGGCGCCGAAGCGGGACCGGTAGGCTTTGGTGAAGCCGGCGTGGGAGCGGAAGCCGCAGGCGATGGCGGCCTCGAGGACGCCCAGGCGAGCGTCGCGCAGGAGGTGATAGGCGTGGTCGAGGCGCAGGCGCTGGTAGAACAGCCTCGGCGTCGTGGCAAAATCGGCCTGGAAGAGACGCTCCATGTGACGCACGGAAAGCCCGCCGATGCCTGCCAGTTGCGTGTTGGTGAGCGGGTCCTCCATATGGCCTTCCATGGCCTCGACGATCTTCGCGACGCTCCCATTGGTAATCTGCAGCCTTGTGCCCACCGGCAACTGGGTGCCGGCAACGCCTGCAAACCTTGGATGCAGCAACTGGTCGGCGATGGCGACGGCCAGGTCGCGGCCGTGACCGGCCTCGATGATGTCGAGCATCATGTCGAGTGCGGCTGCCCCGCCGGAACAGGTGATGCGGTCGCGGTCGATCTCGTAGAGCGCGTTGGTGGTCTCGATGTGCGGGAAACTCTCGCGGAACGCCGCCGCACTTTCCCAGTGGACCGCCACACGGCGGCCCTCGAGCAGGCCCGCCCGGGCGAGCACAAAAGGGCCGGTGTCCATGGCCGCGAGCACGGTGCCCCGCCTGGCCAGAGCCCGCAGGGGATTGAGAATGCCCGGCACCACATGCTGCTGATGCTCCCAGCTTGAGCAGATCACGGCCATGTCGGGGGTGCCGGGCTTCATCGTGGCCTGGTTGCCCGAGAAGATGTCGCCGGAGACGATGTCGCCCAGTTTCTGGGATGCCTGTACGGGGATCTCGTTGGAGGCTGCCACTGCCGCCCCGTCCTGGCTCACAAAACGCCAGGTGAATGTGCCCGGCCGGTAGTTGTTGGCAACCCGCAAGGGTTCAAGGGCCGCCATCAGGCCGATCATGGAAAACCGGGGCAGCAGCACAAAGGCGATGTCGCGCAGGTCCGCCGTAAGAGAGGTTGCCGCCCCGGCCGTTCCCGCAGCACCCGTCGCGCCGTGGGTCTTGGACGGGGACGGGGACGGGTAAGCAGAGTCGTTTGAAGGGGTTGGGCCCGGTTTGTTCATCTGATTCATGAACCCGGTTTAGCGCCTCGTGCGCCCACACACAATGGCGAAATGAGACAAGTATCCGGCGATCTGGGACAAACAGGCGCGATCCCGCGGGATTAGCGTCATAGTCCGGCAACACGACCTTCGTCCCAAAAAACCGCCTGAACGAACCGCTCACAGTTTGACCTTTGAGCCGACACACAAAAGCCAAACGTGTCTTTGAAAAGACCAAATCCTCTAGGAGACGAGACCCCCATGAGCCCCCAAATGAACCCCAAAGTGATCGTGACCTGCGCCATTACCGGCGCCGGCGATACCGTTGACAAGCATCCTGCCATCCCGGTCAGCCCGGAGCAGATCGCCAATTCAGCCCTTGAGGCGGCGGAAGCCGGTGCGGCCATCGTCCACTGCCATGTGCGCAATCTCGAGACCGGCAAGGGCACCCGCGACGTGGCGCTTTACGCGGAAGTCATGGAGCGCATTCGGACTAAGAACAAGAACGTCATCATCAACTTGACCGCGGGCATGGGCGGTGATCTCGACATCGGGGCCGGCGAAGACGCCATGGCGTTCGGGCCGGATACCGATCTCGTCGGCCCGGTTGAACGGCTGGCCCATGTGACCTCGCTCAAGCCCGAAATCTGCACCCTCGACTGCGGCTCGCTCAATTTCGGCGACGGCAACGGCATCGTCGTCCAGACGCCGAACCAGTTGCGCGCCCAGGCGAAAATCATCCAGGACGCCGGCGTGAAGCCCGAAATGGAGATTTTCGACACCGGCAACCTCTGGTTCGCCAAGCAGTTGGTGACCGAAGGCCTGATCGACGACAAGCCCATGTTCCAGCTGTGCCTGGGTATTCCGTGGGGCTCGCCGTGCTCGACCGCTGCCATGCAGCACATGGCCAACATGCTGCCCGACAATGCCGTGTGGGCGGGTTTCGGCATCGGCCGCATGCAGATGCCGATGGTGGCGCAAGCCGTGATCCTGGGCGGCCATGTTCGTGTGGGACTTGAGGACAATCTGTACCTGGAGCGCGGCGTCTATGCGTCCAACGGGACGCTGACCGACAAGGCGGTGAAGATCATCGAACTGCTGGGATCCTCGGTGGCAAGCCCTGACGAAGCACGCGGCATTCTGGGATTGTGATGAGAAAAACGTCATCCCGGACAAGTGACGGCGACGCCGGAACGCCGATCCGGGACCCAGCGCAAAATGTGCCGAAGGCTCGACTGGCAAGGTGGCTTCGCCACTTCTTGTGCTGGGTCCCGGATCTCGCGACGGGGCTTGCGCCCCACGCGGTCCGGGATGACGAGCGGCTGATGGGAATTTTTGGGGATAAGGCGACAGCATTATGAGACAAATTCAGACAGTGGGGATCGTCGGCACCGGCGTCATCGGGGCCGGCTGGGCGGCAAGGTTTCTGGCGCGCGGCGTCAACATCATTGCCACGGATCCGGGCCCGGGCGCGGAAGCGGCCATGCGCGAGACCATCGAACTGGCCTTTCCGGCCATGCAGAAACTGAGCCTTGCGCCATTCGGCGAACGCGGCACCTTCAGCTTCACGACGTCGCTCGAGGAAGTCGCTCAAGCGTCAGACTTCATTCAGGAAAACGTGCCCGACAATGAAGACCTGAAATGCAAGGTGATGGGCCAGATCGCCGAACATGCGCCCGCCGACGTGATCCTGGCGTCAAGCTCGTCAGGCCTGCTGCCGTCGCGCATCCAGGCCGCGTGCCGGTATCCGGAGCGCCTGCTGATCGGCCATCCGTTCAACCCGGTCTACCTGCTGCCGCTGGTGGAAATCCTCGGCGGCGAGAAAACCTCCGAAGAGGCCATCGCCCACGCCACCGCGTTCTACGACGCCATGGGCATGAAACCGCTGCGGGTGCGCAACGAGGTCGAGGGCTATATCTCCGACCGGCTGCAGGAAGCACTTTGGCGCGAGGCCCTGCACATGGTCGCCGAGGGCGTCGCCACCACCGGCGAGATCGACGATGCGGTGATCTACGGCCCGGGCCTGCGCTGGGCGATCATGGGCACCTGCCTGACGTTCCACCTGGCCGGCGGCGAACAGGGCATGCGCCACATGCTGGAGCATTTCGGACCGGCATTGGAACTGCCCTGGACCAAGCTGGTGGCACCCGAACTGACCGAGGAACTGATCGACCGCATGGTCGAGGGCACGCAAGAGCAAGCCGACGGGCGCTCGATCCGCGATCTCGAACGCCTGCGCAACGACTGCCTGGTGGGCATCATGCAGGTGCTCAAGCAGAACCAGACCAGTGCCGGGGTCACCATCGCCCGCGACGAGGCCAGGCGCTATACCGCCCGCGGCCACGCCCGCTGGCAGGCCGGTGACACGGTCGCGGCACCTTTGAAGCTCTACGAGTGCACGGTGGCGCCGGAGTGGGTCGACTATAATGGCCACATGAGCGAAAGCTGCTTCCTGCAGGCTTTTGGCGATGCCTCCGACGCGCTCTTTCGTTACGTGGGCATCGACGAGGACTACCGCCGTGCCGGCCATTCCCTGTTCACAGTCGAGACCCACCTGAACTACCTGGCCGAAGCCCGCGTCGGCGAACCGCTGACCTTCACCACACAACTGCTGGGCCTCGACGCCAAGCGCGTGCACCTGTTCCATTCCATGTTTCACGGGCTGACCGGCGATTTGCTGTGTACGACCGAGCAGATGCTGTTGCACGTGGACACGAAAGCCGAGAGCACCGTCGCCATGACGGGCGATGTGTTCGATGCCCTGTCGGCAGTCTGGGCGGCCCACGCTGGCCTGCCCGCCCCTGAACAGAAAGGCCGGGTCATGGACGTGCCCGGACCAGCGTCATGAGCGGCGGCCTGCACCACGGCAAGCGTGTGCTGGTGACGGCGGGGGCGGCCGGTATCGGGCGCGCGGTCGCCCGGGCGTTTTCAGCGGAGGGCGCGTTCGTTCATGTGTGCGATGTGGACGAGGCGGCAATCGCGGCGCTGGCTGCCGAAAACCCGGCGATCACCGCGACCCATGCGGATGTCTCGAGCGAAGACGATGTGGCCCGGGTGTTCCAGGATTTCGCCGGCGGCTACGAGGCCCTCGACGTGCTCGTGAACAATGCCGGGATCGCCGGGCCTACCGGGCCGGTCGAGACGCTGACGCTCGACGACTGGCGGGCCTGTATCGCCGTCAATCTGGACAGTGCGTTCCTGTTCTCGCGGGCGGCCGTGCCGAAGATGAAGCAAGCCGGGTCCGGCGTCATCTTGAACCTGTCGTCGACGGCGGGCTTCATGGGCTATCCCGGCCGCAGCCCGTATGCGTCGGCCAAGTGGGCGGTGATCGGTTTCACCAAGTCGCTGGCCATGGAGCTTGGGCCTCACGGGGTCCGGGTCAACGCGATCTGTCCCGGTGCGATCTCCGGCGACCGCATGGACCGGGTGATTGCCGCCGAAGCCCACACCACCGGCAAGGCGCCCCAGGACATCCGCGACGGTTACACCCGGGCGGTCTCGCTGCGGACCTTCATCGAGGCCGAGGACATTGCGGCAACAGCCGTTTTCCTGGCGTCGGATGCGGCCTCCAAGATCACCGGCCAGGCGCTGCCGGTAGACGGTCACACAGAAGCCCTAAGCGGCTGATATATTTAGAGGATTTTGAGTCATGGAATTTGCCCTGAGCGACGAGCAGAGGATGATCATGGAGACCGCGCGGGCCTTCGTGGAAACCGAACTCTACCCCTACGAGGACGAAGTCGAGCGCACCGGAGAAGTCCGCCCGGCACTGGCCGAACAAATCAGATCGAAGTCCCTGGAGCTCGGCCTTTATGCCGCCAACATCCCCGAAGAATTCGGCGGCGGCGGCCTCGATAACCTGACCATGGCGATGCTCGACCGGGAACTGGGCCGAGCCAACTACGGCCTCCACTACACGGTCGCCAGGCCCAGCAACATCCTGCAGGCCTGCGACGCCGAACAGGCCGAGCGCTACTTCTATCCGTGCGTGCGCGGCGAGAAGATCGACTGCATCGCCATGACCGAGCCGGGTGCGGGGTCGGACCTGAAATCCATGCGCACGTCGGCGGTTCAGGACGGCGGCGACTGGGTCCTCAACGGTGAAAAACACTTCATCTCCCATGCCGATCTCGCCGACTTCGCGATCGTGTTCGCGGCCAGCGGCGTCGAGGAGTCAGACCGGGGGCCGCGCAAGAAGATCACGTCATTCATGGTCGACAAGGGCACGCCCGGCTTCGAGGTGCGCAAGGGTTACAACTCCGTCTCCCACCGCGGCTACCACAACTGCATCCTGACCTTCAACGACTGCCGCCTGCCGGCCTCCCAGGTGCTGGGCGAGCCCCACACCGGTTTCGACGTCGCCAACGAATGGTTGGGTGCCACACGCCTGCAAGTGGCGGGTACCTGCCTTGGCCGGGCCGACCGGGCGCTGGCGCTGGCGCTGGACTGGGCGGTCAACCGCAAGCAGTTCAACCAGCAGATCTCAAAATTCCAGGGCGTCTCGTTCAAATTCGCCGACATGCAAATGGAACTCAAGGCGGCCGAATTGCTGACCTATGAGGCCGCCTGGAAATGCGATCAGGGCGCCATGACCGACATGGACGCGGCCATGGCCAAACTCAAGACCACGGAGATGCTGGCCATGGTGACCGACCAGGCGATCCAGATCTATGGCGGCATGGGACTGATGGACGAGTTGCCGCTCGAGCGCCTGTGGCGCGATGCCCGGGTCGAGCGGATCTGGGAAGGCACCAGCGAAATCCAGCGCCATATCATCTCTCGCTCCCTCCTCCGCCCGCTTGGAGGCTGAGCCTTTGAAGCCCATGAATCGTGTCTTGAAGGCGCAAAGTGCGGCGGTCGTCGGCGGTCGCGAGGCAGCCGCCGTGATCCGCCAGTTGAAGACCCTGAAATTTGCCGGCGACATCTGGCCAGTCAACCCCAAGCGCGACGAGATCGAAGGGATTGCCTGCTACAAGTCGATCGCTGACCTGCCCGATGCGCCGGACACCGCCTTCGTGGCCGTACCGCGCGACCGCAGCGTCGAGATTGTCCGGCAGTTGAACGAGCGCGGTGCCGGTGGAGCCGTGTGCTACGCGTCGGGCTTTGCCGAGGTCGGCGCGGAAGGTGCGAAATTCGAGGACGATCTGGTGGCAGCAGCCGGTGACATGCCGCTGATCGGGCCCAACTGCTATGGTTTCCTCAACTATCTCGACCGTGTGGCCATGTGGCCGGACGAACACGGCGGCGAACCGGTCGACCGTGGTGTGGCGATCGTGACCCAGAGCGGCAACATGGGCATGAACATCACCATGCAGCAGCGCGGCCTGCCGCTCGCCGGGCTTTATACCCTGGGCAACCAGGCAGACGTCGGCATCGCGCACATGGTCGACACGCTCGCCAAGGATGAACGGGTCACCGCCATCGGGCTCCACGTGGAAGGCCTGGCAGACATTGCCGTGTTTGCCCAGGCCGCCACCATCGCCCGGCTGCACAGGACACCGATCGTGGTGCTGAAAACCGGTCGCTCGAAGGCCGCCGCCCGCATTACCGAAAGCCACACCAGCTCGCTGGCAGGCCCTGACCGGCTCTATGATGCCCTGTTCGAAAAGTATGGTGTCGCCCGCGTGAACACCCTGACCCAGCTCCTGGAAACGCTGAAATTCCTGCATTTTGCCGGACCGCTGGACGGCACGCGGATCGCGTCCATGAGTTGCTCGGGCGGTGAAGCGGCACTGGTTGCCGACATGGCCGAAGACCTGGGACTGGAATTCCCGCCGATGACACCCGAACATGCCGACAAAGTGCGCGCCACGCTGAGCGAGTTCGTCGACGTGTCCAACCCGCTCGATTATCACACTTTCATCTGGGGCGATGCCAAGGCGACCACCGCCTGTTTCACCGCCATGCTGAGCGGTGGATATGACGCCGCCATGCTGATCATCGATTTTCCCAATAAGCTCGGCCTCGACCCGGCGGCCTGGTACAAGACCATCCGCGCACTGGAAACCGCCGCCAACAACACCAAGGCCTGTGCCGTGGTTGTCGCCACTCTGCCCGAGTGCCTGCCCGCCACAGCCCGCAAGATACTGAGTGACGCCGGCATTGCCCCCATGGTCGGTCTAGACGATTGCCTTTGCGCCATCGCCGCTGCTGCGAAGATCAAGGCCGGGTGGTCGAAGCCGCTTGAGCCGACCGCAGACCTGCTGGCAGCGCCGCTGGCTGACGCATCGGGCCACGCCCTGGACGAGCAACAGGCAAAATCATGGCTCCAGGATTACGGCGTCCCAATCCCCAATCACATTGTCTGTACCGCGGCCGGCGCGGTTCCGGCAGCCAACAAAGTCGGATTCCCGGTGGTCCTGAAGGCCGTCAGTGCCGAACTCACCCACAAGTCCGAAGCCGGCGGCGTGGCGGTCGGCCTGACCGACGACGAGTCGGTGGCCGCGGCCGTCGAGCGCATGACGGGCCTGAGCGAGACGTTCCTGGTGGAAGAGATGATCTATGACGGGATTGCCGAATTCATTGTCGGCGTCCAGCCCGACGCCCAGTTCGGACCGTCCCTCTTGGTAGGTGCCGGCGGCGTGCTGACGGAGCTCATGCGCGACAGCGTCCCGGTATTGCTGCCCTGCACCAAGGCCGATATCCGCAATGCCCTGTTCTCCCTGAAGGCATCAGTCCTGCTGAAAGGTTTTCGGGGGTTGCCCGAAGGCGATGTCGACGCCCTGGTCGACGCGATTGCCGCCGTTGCCCGTTTTGCCACCGAGCGTCATGACATTGTTCTCGGACTGGACGTCAACCCGATTATCGTGCGGCCGAAGGGCCAGGGCGTTTGCGCGGTAGATGCCTGGATCAAGGTGACGGATGAGGCAGAAACGCAACAGTGACAACAAAAAACACCTGGTTTTGCGTTCAATTTCAAATTTTATCGCCTCCCTGTGATCTACATCACAGGAAGGTTGACTGAACCGGACTATCCTTCAATTATCGGAGGGATAGATGACATTAGGACGCGTTGTGCGGCGCTACTTGTCCGCCTTCACATTGCTCACAGTGCTGGAATTGTTCGGTTGGGCAATTGTTGTCATTGCCGTGTTGGCGTTCACGATTGGATTCGGGTTTGCCTGTCCGTTATCCTGTACGGGAAGCAATCAGCAATTGTAGAAGTTGATCAACGTCCACTTGATCGACCCGATCTGCCAGCCCTTATCAATAAAAAAACTGACATCTTTCCCGACGCTTTCAAGAAATTTCTTGACCAAATCGGACGTCGCAATTCAATTGGACGCCGCGATGGCTTGCCGTGTTTCAGTGGGCATGTTGGAAAGCTGTCATCTGTAATCCGGCACAGGAGAGAATCACCATGACCACCACCGTGTACGAGGCCGGCCGGATTATAACCATGGACCCTGCCCGACCGTTCGCGACCCATGTGGCGGTGCGCGACGGGCGTATTCTGGCGGTGGGCAACCACAATGAGGTTACCGGCTGGGGCGAGCATGACTACGACACGCGGTTTTCCGACAAGATACTTATGCCGGGATTTGTCGAGGGTCATGCGCACATGATGGCGGGCGGGATCTGGCGGTTCACCTATGCGGGATATCATGACCGGATCGACCCGGACGGCGCACTCTGGCATGGCCTGCGGGACATCGATGCGGTGATTTCGCGGCTGCGCGAGGCGGAGGCCAAGCTGCCGGCGGATGTGCCGCTGGTGGCCTGGGGTTTCGATCCGATATTTTTGGACACCGAACGGCTGAACCGACATCATCTTGACCAGGTCTCCCTGACGCGCCCGATCGCCGTCATCCATTCCAATTTTCACCTGCTGACGGCCAACTCCATCGCCCTGTCGATGGCGCAGTTCACGAATGCCACGAACATCGAGGGTGTCGACAAGGGAGACGACGGCGAACCGAGCGGCGAGTTGCAGGAGTTTGCCGCAATGTTTCCGGTGATGCGGCGCCTGAAGATCGATTTTGGAGACCTTGCCCGTACGGAAGGTGGCATTGTCGACTACGGTAAAGTTGCCAACCGCTGTGGCGTTACCACGGCAACGGATCTCTACAACGACCTGCCCGACGAGGAAGTCGATCTCATCGAGGCTGTCAGTTCCCGCAACGACTATCCCGTGCGCCTCGTGCCTGCCCTTAACGCCTCGACCGGCACACCGGAAGACGTGGCCAAACGTGCCCTGGCTTTGCGGGAACGCAGTACGGAGCGCATGCGGCTTGGCACGGTCAAGATCATGACCGATGGGTCGATCCAGGCCTTTACTGCCAGGCTTCGGTGGCCCGGTTACTTTCGCGGACCCGACCACGGGATCTGGAACATCGCCCCCGAACAGCTTAACGACCTAATCGATACCCTCCATCGCGCGGGCATTCACATCCACATTCACGTAAACGGCGACGAGGCCTCTCAAGTTGCCATCGAGGCTTTCGAGACCGCCCTCACCCGACACCCGGCCCCCGACCACCGTCACGTCATGCAGCACTGCCAGATGGTGGATGCAGCCCAGTTCCGGCGGATGAAGGCGCTAGGCCTGTGTGCCAACCTGTTCGCCAATCATCTCTACTATTTCGGTGACAAGCACTACGAAGTGACGGTCGGCCCCGACCGGGCGCAAAGGCTCGATGCCTGCGGCACAGCACTTCGCAATGGCGTGCCGTTGGCGATCCATTCCGATGCCCCGGTGACGCCCATGGGACCGCTGTTCACGGCCTGGTGCGCCGTCAACCGGCGGACCGAGTCGGGGCGTGTGCTCGGAGAGGGTGAATGCATCAGCGTCGAAGAGGCTTTGAAGGCGATCACGATGGGTGCTGCCTATACACTCCACATGGACCATGAAGTGGGCTCGATCGAAGTCGGCAAGAACGCTGACTTCGCGGTCCTTGAGCAAGACCCCCTGACTGTGGGCCCCGACGGACTGAAAGATGTGCCCGTATGGGGAACTGTACTTTCGGGCCGGGTGTTTCCAATCCCATGAACAGCGGCGCGACCGGCAAACCGCCCCACCCTTCTCCACCGCCCTTGCCGCTGACAATCATCACCGGTTACCTGGGAGCTGGCAAGACCACTCTGGTCAATCATCTGCTCGGCCATGCAGATGGTCGTTCCATGATGGTTTTGGTCAACGACTTCGGGGAAATCGCCATCGATGCCGACCTGATCGTGGCCCAGGACGCCGACACGTTGATACTGGCAAACGGTTGCGTGTGCTGCTCGATCGGCGGCGACCTGTTCCGCGCATTCGGAATGGCGCTCGACCGCACGCCGCGCCCCGACCACCTCGTCATCGAAGCCAGCGGTGTCGCCGATGCTGCCCGGCTTGCCGACATCGCCCGGGCCGAGCCGGATATGAGGCTGGATTGCGTGGTTGCCGTTGCCGATGCAGAGACCGTTCAGGAACGCTGCGAAGATGGTTATGTAGGCGATACAGTCAGCCGGCAATTACAAGCAGCCGACCTGATTGTCGTCAACAAGGTCGACCATGCCGAGCCCGAAGACGTAAGGGCGGTTGCAGACTGGCTCGACCGTTTTGCCCCGGCAACACCGACGGTCTACACGTCCCGGTGTTTGATCGACGCCGATATTGTGCTGGGACCCGGTATGAGCCCCAATGAGAAGCGTGTGGAAAACAGAAATTTCCACATCATCGAAACGGGCCACGATCATCATGTCAACCATGAGGATGCCTACGTCCGATGGCTGTCACCACCCGACCTCACCCTCACACGGGACAACCTGGAAAAAGCCCTTCTTGGACTGCCAGACGGCCTGCTTCGATTGAAAGGTTTTGTCCAGCTCTCCGATGAGGACCGGGCCGTGCTGGTCCAGGTAGTCGGAAAGCGGCAGGAAGTGATGGCAATGCCCCGTCGTCCGCAAACCTGGTACCTCACCGCCATCGGCATAAAGCCTGTGCTCGACACAAAACTTCTCGATTTTCTGTTCAGGGAACGCTGAATGATCTCACAACGCAATCGTGTCAGGATGCCGTATTTCGAACAATGTTGCGCTCTGGATGCCCTCGTTTTCACCGATCCCAACAACTGATTCGACTCCCATCAACCGAGCCAATTCCAGAGATTCCCTCAATTCTGTTCATGCATGAAAGCATCCCACGTGTTGTACAATGGTCACACACCTTAAGGATTCGTTAACATTTCCACCTTTCAGACACCATTTGCGCACATTCCACCTTTCAACCCAATTGGTCGCCGGATAACCTTTCTCATAAGAAAAGCAGATGATTCTAGAATTCTTTGACGGGGAAATTCAATGCGAAACCTATTACTGGCCGGTGTGTCTTGTGTAGCGTTGTCACTGGGAGCCGCGTCATCGGCACAGGCTCAATCTGTCGAGAGTTTTCTGACTGACAACACGTGGTATGTCAGCTTGTTTGGCGGGATCAGCTTTCCTGAAACAAGCTCGGGCAAGCTTTCTGGCGGATTTTTAACAACGACGACCACGACCGGGATCGCGGGTAAATTTAATCTTCGTCACAAAACCGGGTATACGCTTGGGTTGTCCGTCGGTAAGCAGGTAACCGACAGAGTACGGGGTGAACTGGAAGTTTCCTATACGAGTGTAAACAACAAAAATTTGCGAATAGGCACCGGAGCCACGGCTCTGAGCGGTTACAACGATGCGCTTTTCGTGCTCGGCAATCTATGGATGGATTTTGATGTTGGACATGACATCAAACCATACGTTGGTGGCGGCATCGGCGTTGCGTTGCAAAACTGGGAACTCAAGGGTGGCGGAGCTACCATCAAGACCAGTAGCGAAGATTTCGCCTTTCAACTCGGAGCAGGGGTCAATTACCCGCTTACCAGAAAGACCGATCTGGGTGTGGGCTATCGATATAGATCGGTCGTTGATGGGGACTACTCAATCGGCGCGAAATTTGAAAATCTGGAGCTTGATACCCATAGCCTTTTGGCCACTGTCACTTATCATTTGAACGGCCCCTAGAGACGGGCAATTCCTAACATCATAGCTGGGCCGGTGGACAATCCATCGGCCTTTTGCATTAGTAACCAACGAGCAAATGGCAAAGGATGCCAACAGCCTAGCTAGAGCGGAATAAGGAAAAGTGTGTGCGGTTTTCCGCCTGCATTCCGCTCCAATATATCGAGAGCGATCAGGTTTTATGGATTTTGGTTGATTCAAACAAAATCCATCCTGATTTAGCGGAGGTTACAATTGCCCCGTACCCGAAAGAGAGCCAACAAGGTCGGAAATCTATCGGCTCAGGAAATCGAGCACCTCAAGACGTTGCAGCGTGGGATAGATCTGCAGCGGGAAGAAAAGTTGAAGGAAGCGGAATTCTGCTATCAGCTTGTTCTCCGCGATTCCGCAGACCATCCCGATGCCAACAACCTCATGGGCACCCTGGCGATAGAGGCCGATGAACTGGCCATCGCGGTTGATTTCTTCAAGAAGGCTCTGAAGAAGCGCCCCAAGGATCCAAATTTCCGAAACAACCTTGGAAATGCCTTCGTGCTTGCAAAGGAACCCAGCGAGGCTGTTTCTCATCTTCGCCGCGCAATCAAAGCAAAGCCTGATTTCGTCGAAGCACTCGTCAATCTGGCCAACGCTTATCGACAACTTGGACGGGCAACCCTTGCCCGTGAACAATTTGAGAAAGCCGTGAGGCTTCATCCCGATCATCCGTCGGCTCTGATTGGCTTTGGTGAAGTTCTGACGGAACTGGGCGAGATGGACGAGGCCATCAGCGTCTTTCGCGATGCCATCAAGCGGAACGTATCGCCTGCACAAGCATTCCATTACCTCTCCACTGTTCACACATTTTCGACAAACGATCCGGAGCCAGATCTGATTGAGGATAGAATTGCAGATCCGACGCTGGACGAAATGGAACGTGTTTCACTTCATCACTCCGCGGGGAAAATGCAGAGTGACCTGAAACGGCATGATGACGCCTTTGCGCATTTCAGCAAGGCGAAGGAAATTGTCGGCGCCAACTTCCATATCGCCAAGCACCGCAAGACGTATGACCAAGTTTCGTCTCTGTTCACTCCTGCCTTTTTTGATGAGCGAAAAGATTTTGGCGTGGCCAGTGAGCGCCCCGTATTCATCGTTGGCATGCCCCGTTCGGGCACAACGTTGACCGAACAGATTGCCGCGAGCCATCCCAAGGTGTTCGGTGCCGGTGAATTGTCTGATGTGCGCCAGTTAATCACCTCGATATCCGGAAGCACTATCGAAGGTCAGGCGTTCGTCCGCGAAATGGGTGACATGACGCCTGCCCGGTCGCGGGAACTTGCCGAGCGATATCTCGCTGTTCTCAAAAAACACTCAAGGTCAGCCGAGCGGGTGACCGACAAGCTGCCGCACAATTTCGAGCTGCTTGGATTTATCGCCTTGTTGTTCCCCAACGCCAAGGTTGTCCATTGCCGCCGTAATCCGATCGACACGTGCGTTTCGTGCTTCACGCATCAGTTCTCCGACTTCCACGGGTACAACAGCAATCTGAACAAGCTGGGACTCTATTATCGCGAATATGTACGGCTCATGCAGCATTGGGAAACAGCGTTGCCAATGACAATCTTCGAAAACCGCTATGAGACGATGACCTCGGACCAGGAAGCCCAGACCCGCAAACTGATCGATCACATTGGCCTGGAATGGGACGACCGGTGTCTCACATTCTATGAAACCAAACGTTTGGTCCAAACCCCGAGCCGTTGGCAAGTTCGGCAACCGATTTATCGCAGCTCGGTCAAGAGCTGGAAGAAGTACGAACAGCACCTTGGGCCGCTGATTGATGCACTCGGCGACCTCGTTGCAAACGACGAGCCGTCATGAGATGAGCCGCAATTCTAGAGCCCGCCACACCCAATTGACCTCACCGCTTCGAGATCGGACACTGCGCCAAACCTCTCCTCGTCACACCGGCGACGGCCGGTGTCCAGGGGCAATGCTGCATGGTCTCTTAGTCGCTCATGGATTGCGGTTTTCACCGCAATGACAAAGAGTGTGCGAATTCAAGCTGATTGAGTGCAACGTGGATTGGCTCGCGGCTCTATCCATCAGGCATGGCGGCTACTGCGGCACGGGCGGTGTCGAAGATCTCGGTAAACTCCACGATCCTGCCATCTTCGAATTTCCACAGCGCCGCCGCCAGAACCTCTGCCGTCTTTCCGGTCTTCTTGTTGGTCCAGGCGCAATGTCCGAACATGGCAACCTGATCACCGTCTTCGAGCAGTTGGTCCACGGTCCAGTGAACCATGCTCCATTCGGCAAGAATGCTTGTCAGATACTCAACGGCTTCGGCCTTGGAGTGGCGGTCCCTGGCGAAGGAAAGGCCTGGAGTATCCTCTGAGATTGACCGGATGCGGATCGAATCGCTGAACAATTCCAGCCACTGCTCGGCGCTGCCACCTTTGGTTTCGTCCCAAGCAGAATAGGCCGCTTTCAGGTTTTCCAGATTTTTTGACATCATGACCCTCAAAATTTCAGATGTTCCCGGCCAAATACTCAGGACTTCAAATCTGTTTCCAAAGAATTTCATCAATCTGGCTCTTGTACTAGCCATTTTTTTTATTCACCGTCTGGGTGATTGATCTATTACTGGCACTTCGTTGCAACATCTTCGTGTTTTGCCGGACACAGCAACGCCCCCGAAACTCTCAACATCTTGTGAATTGTGCGTGACCGGTCGCAGCAACATATGCCCGTAACCGGGGAGCCGTTCGATGCATCAAAGCAACAGCCGGCGCACAACTGTCTGAGTGGCATTCCGGCCATGTCCGTCGAAACCGAAGAGGGGAATTTCATGACATCGATGGTTCCAGAGTTCGTTATCCAGCTCATGATCGTGTTGGCGGTCCTGTTTCTGTTCGTGGTCGGCATCGCCGTTCTGGTGGTCGTCTACATGTACGTGGTCGACGTCACCCAGACCACGCATGCCATCCGGCGCAACTTTCCCGTCGTCGGGCGCTTCCGTTATTTCTTCGAGCATATGGGCGAGTTCTTCCGGCAGTACTTCTTTGCCATGGACAGAGAGGAAATGCCGTTCAACCGGGAACAGCGCTCCTACGTCTATCGGGCGGCCAAGGATGTCGACACGACGGTTGCCTTCGGCTCGACGCGCGACCTGCGGCCCGTGGGTACGGTGATGTTCGTAAACTGCCCCTTCCCCACGCTGGAAAAAGATGCCCAGAAGACGCCATCCCTGGAAATCGGTCCCCATTGCGAAAAACCCTATCTCGCGAACAGCGTGTTCAATATCTCAGGCATGAGTTTTGGCGCGATCTCCGTGCCCGCGGTAACAGCGCTGTCGAACGGGGCGGCCAAAGCCGGGTGCTGGTACAATACTGGCGAGGGCGGCCTGTCGCCCTATCACCTGAAAGGCGGTTGCGACATCGTCTTTCAGATCGGCACGGCGAAGTACGGCGTGCGCGACGACGACGGCAACCTCAGCGAAGACAAACTTCGTGCAGTAGCGGCCCATGAACAGGTACGCATGTTCGAGATCAAGCTCAGTCAGGGTGCCAAGCCCGGCAAGGGCGGCATTTTGCCGGGCGCCAAGGTTACGCCCGAGATCTCGGAGGTACGCGGCATCCCGGTCGGTGAAGACTCGATCAGCCCGAACCGTCATCCGGAGATCGACAACGCTTCGGAACTGCTCGACTTCATCGGCCGGGTCCGTGCCGTGACCGGCAAACCGGTGGGCTTCAAAGCCGTCATTGGCGCCTATGGCTGGCTCGACGGGTTCTTTGCGGAAATCAACCGCCGGGGGATTGAAAGCGCCCCGGACTTCATCACCATCGACAGCGCCGATGGCGGCACGGGGGCTGCCCCCACAAGCCTGATGGATTATGTGGGCCTGCCAATCTGGGAAAGCCTGCCGATGGTGGTCGATCGGCTTACTGCCCACGGGCTGCGGGACCGCATCAAAGTCATTGCCTCGGGCAAGATGATCACGCCTGCAGATGTTGCCTGGGCGCTTTGCATCGGTGCGGATTTTTGTGTGTCCGCCCGTGGCTTCATGATGTCCCTGGGCTGTATCCAGGCCCTGCAATGCAACAAGAACACCTGCCCGACCGGCATCACCACCCACGATCCGAAACTTCAGATCGGACTGGACCCTACCGATAAAGCTGAACGGGTTGCCCATTACGTGCTAAACCTTGTCCATGAGGTGGAAGTGATTGCACATTCCTGCGGGGTGCCTCATCCGCGATTGCTGAAACGTTATCACGCAAGAATCGTCCGTCCGGACGGCCGGTCGGAACAGCTGAGCGAAATCTATCCGGATCCCGAACCTGTCAGTGCCGCTGCACAATAGTGCATTTGAAACCCGGCACGCAAAACGAACAAGGGGCCCCCAAAACATGTCCGATAACAAGACCAGTCTCACGGTGACGGCACCCTACGACGGTGCGGTCATTGCCAATCTCCAGACGGATGATGCGCAGAGTATCGAGGCGGCACTCGACACTGCTTACGGCCTGTACCGCAATCGATCGGGCTGGCTTGCCCTTCATCAACGCATCGAGATCCTCGAGAAAGCCGCCGGACTGATGACCGAACGGGCCGATGAGTTGGCCCTGCAGGCTGCCACGGAAGGCGGCAAGCCACTGCCGGACTCTGTTGTCGAGGTGACCCGGGCGATCGAAAGCGTACGGCTGGCGGCAGACACCGCACGGACGGAAGCCGGTGAGGTCATTCCCATGGGCACCAACAAGGCATCGGTCGGACGGTTGGCGTTTACGCAGAAAGAACCGATCGGCGTTGTCGTCGCTGTCAGCGCCTTCAACCATCCGCTCAACCTGATTGCCCATCAGGTCGCCCCTGCCGTGGCGGCAGGCTGCCCGGTCGTGGTCAAGCCATCCAACGACACACCAATGTCGTGCATCTCGTTTGTCGAGATTCTTCATGAAGCCGGCCTGCCTGAACCCTGGTGTCGGGTCGTCCTGCCCGCAGCGCGGGACTTGTCGGAAAAACTCGTGACCGACCCAAGAGTGGGGTTTTTTTCGTTCATCGGCAGCGCCGGTGTCGGCTGGCACCTGCGGTCGAAGCTGGCGCCCGGCGCCCGGTGTGCCCTGGAACATGGTGGCGTGGCACCGGTGATTCTGTGTGACGATGCCAATCTCGACGACGTTGTGCCGACATTGGCCAAGGGTGCTTTTTATCATGCCGGCCAGGTTTGTGTTTCGGTTCAAAGAGTGTTTGCGGCTCCGGAAGTTGCCGAACGATTTGCCGCGATGCTCGGTGAAGCGGCGGCCAAGATGACTGTCGGCGACCCGCGACTGGGGGATACCGAGGTTGGCCCTCTCATTCGCAATCGCGAGGTCGACCGGGTGGAAAAATGGATTGCCGATGCGGCAGCCGGCGGGGCCAGGGTTCTCAGCGGTGGAGAACGTATCAGCGATAGCCTGTATCAGCCGACGGTCCTGTTCGACCCGGCCCCCGATGCCACGATTTCGACCTCGGAAGTGTTCGGGCCGGCGGCGTGCATTTATCCTGTCGCGACCATGGAAGAAGCCATAGAGCGGGCCAATGCCCTGCCGTTCTCCTTCCAGGCATCCGTCTTCACGCACGATATCGACCGGGCGATGGCGGCCTACAAGAACCTCGACGCCAGTGCGGTCATGGTCAACGATCATACCGCGTTCCGGGTCGACTGGATGCCGTTTGCCGGCCTGCGCCAGAGCGGCTTAGGCATAGGCGGCATTCCGCATACGTTGCATGACATGCAAATCGATAAGATGATGGTGCTGAAGTCGGACCGTCTTTGACAGCCTATCGATAAACAGAGTTCAAACGGGTTCAATTGACCAGCGGGCGTCCACGCCTACAAAAACAAAGGGAGAAAACCGGTGAAAGCATCCGATCTTTTCGTTAAGAGCCTCGAGGCCGAAGGTGTTGAGCGTATTTACGGTGTGCCGGGCGAGGAAAATGCGGACTTCATGATTTCACTCCTGAACTCCGACATCGACTTCGTTCTGTGCCGCCACGAACAGGCTGCGGCCTTCATGGCCGATGCCTACGGGCGTCTGACCGGCAAGGCCGGCGTTTGCCTGGCGACCCTTGGGCCGGGCGCCACCAACCTGGTCACCGGGATCGCCGACGCCAACATGGACCGGGCGCCACTGGTGGCGATTATCGGACAGGGCTCGACCGCTCGCCTGCACAAGGAAAGCCATCAGAACATGGATGCCATCGCCATGTTCGCACCGATCTCAAAGTGGTCGCACTCCATTCAGAACGCCAAGACGATCCCGGAAGTCGTGCGCAAGGCCTTCAAGGTTGCCGAGATGGAAAAACCCGGTGCCACGATCATTGAACTGCCCGAGGACGTGGCCAAAGACGAGGTCGATCTCAAACCGATGACGCCGTTGAAGACGAGGCGTCCGGCCGCCGACTGGAAGGCCGTCACCCAGGCTGTCGACCTGATCGGTGAGGCCACATCGCCGCTCATTCTGGCCGGCAACGGCACTGTACGCAAACGTGCCGCCCTGCAGCTCAGGCGCCTGGCCGCCAAGACCGGCATTCCGGTGGTCAATACCTTCATGGGCAAGGGTGCGATTTCCATGGACGACCCCCATTGTCTCTACACGATCGGCCTGCAGGGCAAGGATCATGTGCTGAAGGCGTTCAAGAAAGCCGACCTGATCATCTCGGCCGGTTACGACCTGGTTGAATATGCGCCGGAGTTCTGGAACCCGGAACGTGACAAGAAGATCATCCACATCGATTTCAGCCCGGCCGAAATCGACGAGGCCTACCCGGTGACGGTCGATATCGTGTCGGATACCGCCGACGCGCTGTGGCAGATCAACGAAAGGCTCAATGACAAGTTCGAGGGCATACTCCCCTTGTATGACATTGGCGACTGGGCGTCGCTGCGCCAGGATATCCATGACGACCTGACGGCGGAGGCGGCAGACGTCTCGTTTCCCATGAAACCTCAGCGCATCATCAACGATATCCGGTCAGCGCTTGGACCGTCGGACATCCTGTTGTCGGACGTGGGCGCCCACAAGATGTGGGTCAGCCGCTATTACCAGTGCGTGGAGCCCAACACCTGCCTGATCTCCAACGGCTTCTGCTCCATGGGGTTCGCCCTGCCCGGCGCCATCGGTGCCAAGTTCGCGCACCCCGACAAAAAGGTCGTGGCGGTGTGCGGCGATGCCGGTTTCCTGATGAACGTGCAGGACCTGGAAACCGCCGTCCGGCGCAAGGTTGCCTTCGTGTGCATTGTCTGGCTCGACGGCGAATACGGCCTGATCAAGTGGAAGCAGCAGAACCATTTCGATGGGCGCCACTCCGATCTGGCGTTCACCAACCCGGACATGGAAGGCCTTGCGAAATCCTTCGGCATGTGGGGCAAGCGGGTCATGAGTGCGGAAGACTTTGCGCCGACGCTTGATGAAGCCCTGGCGCACGACGGCCCGGCTCTGATTGCGGTGGATGTCAATTACGAGGAGAACCGTAAGCTGACGAAGCGCCTGGGCGAAATCGAGCTGCCGATCTGAGGTGGCGGGTAACGGTTTGACGTCAATACCAATCGTCGATGGAAGAATACCATTGGCGATTGGGGGTTGCTCTTGCGTACTGGAACGCACGCAGACAATCGCCGGAACTGATCGGTTCGATGGAGATCGGTGCGTGATCTCCCGATATCCCAGATCAAATACTTACGCTAAACCCTGGATCGACGAAGCGTGCGGCGAGTGCCGGGTCGATGCCTTGTTGCTGCGGCCACACGCGTGGGAAATATTCGCAGTCCATGGCATCGCCGAACTCAAGCCCGTGACCCTGAAAGTTGGGCCGTACCATGCCGGGGCGTTCGGCAAAGACTGCATCGTCGCCCATCCAGAACGTCGAGACCGCGCGGCGGGCATGCGTGACGGACGTGTTGCCCGGCGCGCCATGTACCGTCAGGCCGTGGAATGCGATGCAGTCCCCGGGTTCCATGTCCCAGGTCAGAATGGTGTGTTTGTCGCGCTCGGCTTCTATGTCCGGCATACGCTCAAAAACGCTTTTGTCTGAGTACAGATCCTGGCCCTTGCGTGAGAGCTCCGGCATGAACCAGCGCCCCCATCGATGGGAACCTGCTATCAGCTCGAGACACGTGTCCTTCGAGACCGGGTCGAGCGGGACCCACAGAACGCAGAATTGTTCGCCGTTGACCGGATAATAGGGTTGATCCTGATGCCAGCGCGTCCGCTTGGGCGTGCCCCTGCCTTTTGCCCAAAGTGCATCGTAGAAAAAATTGGTTTTGCCCGAACCCATCAGCCCGCCGACGACTTCGGCGGCCGGAGATTCCACAACGAAACGGCGCAATTCCGGCAGACGTTGCGCCAGGCAGAAGTCGGTGAGAAAGAATCCCTCGTCTTCGGCGCTTTGCTGCATGGTGTGAAGCGGGCCCGGTTCGGCGATATCCTTGTCGACGCCTTCACACAGCAGTTCGATCGTGTCGGGGGCGAGAACCTGGCGGAGACAAACGGCCCCGTTCTCCTGGAACTCTTCAACTTGGCGTGCCGTTGGTCGGTTCGTCGAGTTCATGCCGCATCTCCATTTGCAAAATAGACAAGCTTGAGTTGACCGTCCCCGGTTACACGCTGACGACGTGACCGTTTCGTATGCCTCAATCTTTTAGCGAAGCGCCGTCGTGTGGCGTTGACGTCTGATCCCAATCCTACAGATTGTACAAACGACGTGGAAAAATCAAGAAACCCGAGCAAACCATGTGGCCGCGGATTTTCGGTGACGCTGCATTCTGTGGCGAACACTGAGCAAAATCTTAGTGTTTTCCATGACCTGACTCTGGAAACAGCCTCCACAACGCCTTTCTTTTTGTAACTTGTTCGTTCAATCCGCTGCCTCGCCACTCTGGCCCAACCGCGTTTCCTTGTGGGCGACGTCGACCAGGCGCCGCGTGCCTTCTGCTACGTCATAACAATAGAATGAATTCATTGCGCGGCCATAGAGGTGCAGACTGACGCAGCGTGGCAGGTTGTCGGGGCAACCGGTCCTGTGGATGTGATCGGGGTTGGGCACGAAGGTCGAGACCGAACCGGGTGAAAGCAGGACGAGGCCGCCACGCTGCAGGTCGATGCCGGCGTGGCGTTCAGACGACTGGTCCGGATCGGTGCGCATATAACTCTGTTCTTCGAGCTGCCCCTCGATGACGCCGACCACGCCCCAGGTGCCGTGGTCGTGGACCGGGGTCCATTGTCCAGGCAACCAGACCAGCGTGTAGAGCGACAGACCGGCACCGTCGGCTGCGTAGACGAGATTGCGGGCGTAGTGACCGGCGTCCGACTGAAAGTGTCGAGGCTCAAGAAAGTCGCGCGGGCCACTGAGCAAACGATGCATGAGCGGGGCTATGGCCCGTACGGTGTCGGCAAGTTCCGTGTGTGTCGCGGTCTCGGCTTCGCTGTCGCGAATGAAATCCTGCAGTGTGTAACCGGTCATGATGTCTGCCTTCGGCTGAATTTAAGGAGCCAGCGCATCGTCTGGGCGCAGCGGTTGTTGTGTCAATATGATTTCGGCTGATCCAGAACCCGTTCAGCGATGAAGGACAGGATCAACTGTTCGCTGACGGGCACGAGGCGGCAGATCAGGACTTCACGCAATAGCCGTTCGACCTGATACTCCTTCGCATAGCCCATGCCGCCGTGGGTCATTACCGCTTGCTGGCAGGCAGCATGCCCGGCCCGACCGCCCAGCAGTTTTGCAGCGTTCGCCATGGCACCGCAAGGCTCGCCTGCGTCGTAAAGCCGGGCGGCTTCCCGGGCCACGAGACGGGCGGCCTCGAGATTGGCCCAGCACTCGGCGAGAGGATGCTGGATGGCCTGGTTCTGGCCGATCGGCCGGCCGAAGACCGCGCGATCGCGGGCGTAGGCGGCTGCGCGTTCAAGCGCATCATTGCCGATGGCGATTGCTTCCATCCCGATCAGGATGCGTTCGGGATTGAAACTGTCGAGCAGATACCTGAAGCCACGGCCTTCTTCACCGACGC
>JAJFHC010000036.1 GCA_021775835.1 Hyphomicrobiales bacterium
AATGGTGTCCGGTCCGGCTCCGGCTGTCGATTGCAAGGTTGTCATGATACTTTCGTCTCCCGACGAGCAGGCCTATTTCGCTACAGGTTACCGTGCGGTGATGGACTGATGCAATCTCGGAGCTAGAATTTTCGACAGCAGCACGACGAGGATATCACCACGTCCGCATGTTTGATCAACGTGTCGAGCATGCCCTGTACAGACTTGAGCTCGAACACCTCGCCACGGCGGCGCAGGCATTCCGCCAACCCGTGCAGGGCCCATATGTTGCCGGGATGCTGGGCACATCGTTGCAAGGCGCCGTTCATGCCCAGATCGGTACGGTAGACTTCCTCGGCTTCCTGCGCGTGCCCCTGTTCCAGAAGCAGGGCGCCGAGCGCGTGGCGCGGCGGATGCATCCAGGCCCAGGGTTCGGAGTATGCCAAGTCGTCATCCCGGCGGACGCTTTCACGCAAGCGGCCGAAGGCGATGTCGTGATTGCCTTTGTGATATTCCAGTTCCCCATCCAGCATGCTCTCGGCGATTGCCAGGATGTCGTGAGCCGTGTTGTTGAAAAAGTTGCGAGCCTCAGGCACACGGTCCAGAGATTTCCGGAACAACGCGCGTTCGTGTTCCGCCTCGGCAATCGCGCCCAGTGCCGCATAAGCCACACCTCTGGCGTAGCGATGCATCGACGTTGAAACACAATAGAGCTCAGGGCATTCCGGCATTGGCGTTTCAATGATCTCTTGCCATTTTCCGAAACGCACAAGCACATGCATCTTCATGGAAAAATACCCTTCCATGGTCATGGCGAGCTGTGGTTTGTCTTTCACGTCGAGCACGTCACGGCTCAGGGTATCGCACATTTCCCGGGCTGCCTGGAGTGCGGGCTCGAACTGACCCAGGAACATGCAGGTGTACATCATCAGGTGGAGATCGTGGCATCGGGCGGTGGTGTAGAAATTGTAGGGTCCGGCATGCTCCAGATACATTCTGTCCGCGCGTATCGCCTTCTCACTGGCCGTCTTTGCGTCTTCATACTGGCCGCAGAGAACATAGATGTGACCAGGCATGTGGTTCAAATGACCGGCATCGGGACAAAGCGTGCCCAGTGTGTCGGCGGAGTCCAGCGCGCGCTCAGGCGTCGCCGACATTTCCAGAACGTGAATGTGCAAATGCAGGATCGCCGGATGCGGAGGCAAACCACGGGTTTGTGCCAGGGCAATGCCCTTCTCCAGAGCCTCGAGGGCTTCCAGAGTGTCAGCACCGTCGGCGGGTTGGTTCGTCTTCACGTTCCATAATTTCCACGGCGTTCGCGTCATCAGCGCCTCGGCAAACAGGGCGATGATGTCCAGATCTTCCCCGTACTGCTGATAAACCGGGCGCATGGCGTCGGCATAGGCATCGTCCCAGGAATCGAATTCTTCCGGTGTCACGGCATGACCGGCGGGAAACCTTGCCGACAATGCCGTGATCAGGGCTGCTTCGACCGGCGTAATGTTTGGTATCAGGTCCAAGGCCCGACTGACGGCGTCATGGCACAACCTGGTGCAGGTTGCGGCCTCCGCCATGCTGAAATCCCGCCACGGCATGTTGTAAAAAGGCCCCGACCCGTAGGCGATTCCCCAGTAGGCCATGGCACAATCAGGATCGTGTTCGAGGGCCGCCCTGAAACACGCGACGCCTTCTTCGTGATTGAAGCCGAAACACCATATCAGGCCCCGATCAAACCATAGCTGTGCCTCCGGTGACGATGTCGTTATCGCGCGCGCATGAGTACCCAGATCGAAATTGGGTTCCATGAAAGCCTCCCACACCGACGTCAGGCGGGATGATGTCCAGCCGGACGGCGGGCCCTGTTTGCCTCATCACAAACAACGTTCGGATTGCCCCAATCCGTTTCAGGACGATAACCGAACAACTCAGGCCCTTGCAATCGAAGACCGCAAAATGTCAGGTTGTTTGGCGGAGTGTGGTCGCATGCTGGCTGGTTCAGCCGGATACGCGAGAAGGGGAGAGACATGCCGGATTCATTGACAACGCAGCCGAGACGGGAGTTTCAGAGTTTTCATGACTTCCCGATCTGTACAGATCTGGATGCGCTGGATGCAGATATTGCGATCCTGGGCATTCCCTACGGCGATCCGTATTCCATGGACGAGGCGTCAAACGACCAGGTCAATGCACCAACGTCGATCCGACGCTATTGCGAGAGGGCACTCAGGGGCCTGGATCGATGGGATTTCGACATCGGTGGAACCCTGCTGGACGGCCGGCCCATAAAAGTGGTCGATTGCGGCGATGTGCGCGGCGATCCGAACGATCTTGCGTCGAACCGGCAACGGGCAGAGATGGCGGTACGCAAGATCCTGGCAGCCGGCGCCCTGCCGATCATTCTGGGTGGCGATCACGGCATTCCTATTCCCGTCTTTCGTGCCTATGAAGGGCACGGACCTGTGACGCTGGTGCAGGTGGATGCTCATGTGGACTGGCGCGATCACATGAACGGCGTGCGTGAAGGGTTGTCCAGTCCGATCAGACGCGCCTCGGAAATGGATCATATCGGCGAGATTTACCAGATCGGCCTGCGGGCGGCAGGCAGTGGGCGTGCGGAAGAAGTGCAGGCTGCGCTGGACTACGGCGCTGTTCTGATTCCTGATGTTGAGCTGCAGTCGGTGGGCATGGATGCCGTGCTCGACCGGATTCCCGATGGTGGCAGTTACTACCTGACGATAGATGCAGACGGCGTCGATCCCACGATCATGCCAGCAGTTGCCGGGCCGGCGCCCGGCGGGGTTACCTATCCTCAGATGCGTCAGTTGATTCATGGGCTGGTTGCGAAAGGGCGGGTCGTCGGTATGGATATTGTCGAGATCACTCCGGCCCGGGACGTGAATGGCATTACCTCGATTACGGCCGGACGGTTCATCTGCAATCTCATTGGCCGGGCTGTGCGCGAGGGTTATTTCGACTGATGCGGTTTGACAAGGTTGCGGTTACCGGAGGTACGGGAAGGCTCGGTCGCTATGTGGTCGCGGCACTGGAACCCCATTGTACGGTCAAGGTGCTCGATCTCGATTCCCCTCCACCGGAAGAAGACTTCGCCAAGGCCGATGTCCTTGTCCCGACCGAGTTGCAGGCAGGTCTTCAGGGCGCCGACGCCGTGATCCATCTGGCTGGCATCGATCTCGACTCACCGGCATCGCCGGATGCGTTCCTGCGCACCAATGCCGTGGGGACCTGGAATGTACTCGAAGCGGCACTCGAGGCAGGCGTTAGAAGGGTTGTGGTTTGCTCAAGTGTGTCAGCGACGGGGCTTTCTGAATCCCGGCCCGATTTCATGCCTCACTATCTCCCGGTTGACGAGGATCACCCGATGTCTCCGGCCCACCCCTACAGTGTGAGCAAGCAACTGGTCGAAACCGTGGCTGCCAGCTTCAGGCGACAAGGAAGGATGGAAGTTCTGTCGCTGCGCCTGATGCTCGTCGGATTTACTCAAAACTTCGATCTCGTCCGGCAACGCATCGGAGAACCGCATTGCCGTTGGTTGTTCTATCATGTGGGTCCGGAAGATGCAGCGCAGGCGTTTTTGCGTGCGTTGGAAACCGAGGCTCCGGCTTTCGACACCTATTTCATAACGGCGGCGGACAGCTGCCATCCCCGTCCGACACTCGATTGGCTGCAGACTTCTCTCGGAACACTGCCGGAAATCAGGAAACCATCCGTCTATCAGGAGTTTCCGCGAGCGTCGGTCTTTGACGGATCAAGGGCGCGAGAAGACCTGGGATTTTTGCCGAGGCAAACGTGGAACGACCTGTGTCCGGGATGAATTTGACGTATTGTATTTCATGAGTTTGGGAAGGATAGGGGCATGAACGAGACGACAGAAAATCTGGCGGAATCACTCCGCACGGCTGGCGTGGTCGACACCCACTATCACGTTGGTCCGGAACTGATTGTCCGGCGTTACGATGTCAAGGCACTGGCTGACGTGGCGGCACCGTTTGGCGCGACCCTCGTACTCAAAAATCACACCTACCCGACAACACCGCTGGCGGCACTGGCGCGGCGGCGGTTCGATGCAAACTTCTTTGGCGGGGTTGTACTCAACAATTTCGTGGGCGGTCTCAATCCCCAGGCCATCGAGGGCGCTGTATCCGGGAACCGGGCCCATGTGGAGGATCCGGCGGACGATCCGTCGCCAATCGTGGTCTGGATGCCCACGGTGCACGCGAAGTCGCATATCGACACACATGGGTTCGGCTTTGACCCGAACTGGTCGGGGTGTTGCGGTCATGGCCACGCGGAGCCGGAAACAGTAGATGCACCCCAGGCCTCGCCTGAAGAACCCGTCATTGCGTTCAATGAAGATGACGGCAAGCCGGTCCCGGAACTGCTGGCGACACTTGAAGCTATCGTCCGTCATGGTTGTGTCCTGGCAACCGGACATCTGCACGCGGATGAAGTCTGCCGGCTGGTGCCGCTTGCCCTGGATATGGGGGTAAAACGGGTCATTATCACACATCCGCATTATCCCTCGATCCTGATGAGCGACGAGGACCAGAGAAAACTGACGCGAAGATCTGAGGTTTTCGTGGAGCACTGTTTTGCCATTCACACGCAGGATGGCGTGCCCCTTGAGCAGTTTGCCAAGGCCATTCGAACAACCGGGCCGGAACAGGTTCTCCTGTCTACGGATTTCGGTCAGGTGACAAGCGATCCGTTTCCGGAAGGGACGATACGCTATGCGGCGGCTTTGAAGGGATTGCTGAAGGACGTCGTATCGGACGAAGATTTCCTGGCGATGTTCTGTGACAACGGCCGGCGGGCATTGATGGTGACAGACTGAGCGACGAGCAAGAGTAGTCGGATGACACTCTAGAAGCGATTTGACCGCATCCGGTTCCTGATCATCCGGCGTGTCAGATTGGCGAGGTCATCCTCCAGGAGAAGGCGGCGGGCCATCGGCAAGATGACCTTGTTTTCCCATTGTATATGGCGCCGGTAGCTCTCAAAAAAACCGCGCAGCATGTAACCGAACATGTTCGGGTTTTCCGCACGGCTGCCCTTTGACAGGCTCTGCAGCAGGTCCACGAGTTCGTCAGCAGAACTCTCATCGATTGAATGTTCGCGGCTCAACTGGAGGAGCATGCCCGAGAGACTTTCGTCGTCTGTTGCCCTTTCGCGCAACAGGGGGAACAAACCTTCTTCCTCATCGCGGTGATGAAGCGGAAGGTCGAGACGCAGGGCCACAACCATTGTCGCGCAAAGTCCGCGGTCAACCTCGTCGGGCAGGCTGTCGGCAATGCGTTCGAGGCTGTCACAGATCTGTTCGTGTAGCCTGTGTTCGCGTTCCAGGACTTCGATTGGGTGAATACCGACTGGATTGGTCAGCGAAAATGACGACATTACGGCCCGGTCGAACTCTCCATTACCTTCCTGATCGGGCATAAAAACTTGACCTTTATATCGGTGCTTAAGGGCTGGCCTTTGTCGCGAACGAAAAGGGCGTGATACTAAAGTCTCAGTCACACTATGACGCATTACTTTGATCTGGATCAAAGCCGGCCTTCGTCGGTATATTTAGGGTGCTACCCAGTTGACCTTGATTGAGTCACGGCGGTCGTGCGGGCGTCAGCCACGTCCCTCCGTGCAAGATTGAAAGTGAGGGACCTATGGCCGCGACCGTTCAAATGGTGCTGTTGGGGATTGCCGCCCTTTTTGGCCTGATATTCGCGGCAAAGGCGCACGACTGGCAATTTGCCACTCACGCTTGGCTGATTGTCGCGATGAGCGTTGCGGGAATGGTTGTGCGGGCGAAAACCTTCCGGTTTGCGGATGGATCCGGCACCCAGCGTGAGGAAAAATACCTCGACGGGGTGATTCGCGCTGGCGCCATTGCCACCATGTTCTGGGGCATCGCCGGATTTCTGGTCGGCGTCATTATCGCGTTTCAACTGGCGTTCCCGGCTCTCAATTTCGATCTGCCCTATTTCACTTTCGGCCGTCTGCGGCCGCTGCACACCTCTGCGGTGGTCTTCGCATTCGGCGGCAATGCCCTGATCGCCACCAGTTTCTATGTGGTGCAGCGGACCTGCGCCACACGGTTGGCACTGGGCAACACGGCATGGTTTGTTTTCTGGGGCTACCAGGCGTTTATCGTTCTGGCGGCGACCGGATATCTTCTGGGCATCACCCAGAGTCGTGAGTATGCCGAGCCCGAGTGGTATGTCGATCTCTGGCTCACGATCGTTTGGGTGGCCTACCTGCTGGTGTTCCTGTTCACGCTGTTCAAGCGCAAGGAACCGCATATCTACGTGGCAAACTGGTTCTACCTTGGCTTCATCGTGACGATTGCGATGCTGCATGT
This sequence comes from Hyphomicrobiales bacterium, assembly GCA_021775835.1. The sequence continues at coordinate 6,353 of JAJFHC010000036.1, forward strand.
GATTAACAACCTGGCCGTGCCGGTGTCGTTTTTCGGCGCCAAGAGCTATTCCCTGTTCTCCGGTGTACAGGATGCCCTGACGCAATGGTGGTATGGCCACAACGCGGTCGGGTTCTTCCTGACAGCAGGGTTCCTCGGCATGATGTACTATTTCGTGCCCAAGCAAGTGAACCGGCCGGTCTATTCCTACAGGCTGTCAATCGTCCATTTCTGGTCCCTGATCTTTCTCTATATCTGGGCGGGCCCCCACCATCTGCACTACACGGCCCTGCCGGACTGGGCGCAGACGCTTGGAATGGTGTTCTCGATCATGCTGTGGATGCCCAGTTGGGGCGGCATGATCAACGGCCTGATGACCCTGTCGGGGGCGTGGGACAAGCTGCGTACCGATCCGATCGTGCGCATGATGGTCATGGCAATCGCCTTCTACGGCATGTCGACCTTCGAAGGTCCGGTCATGTCGATCAAGGCGGTCAACGCCCTGAGCCATTACACGGACTGGACTATCGGTCACGTGCACTCCGGCGCTCTGGGCTGGGTCGGTATGATTTCATTCGGCGCGATATACTACATGGTACCGAAGTTGTGGTACCGCGACCGGCTCTACAGCCTGCGCCTCGTCAACTGGCATTT
>JAJFHC010000037.1 GCA_021775835.1 Hyphomicrobiales bacterium
CAATCATCGGCGGATATTGCAGCCGATCGGTAACATCCCGCCTGCTGAAGCCGAGGAGCGATATTACGCTATGCAGGACAAAGTCCCCATGGCAGCATAACTTAAACCAAACAGCCTCCGACAATCCCGGTGCGGTTCAAAGGTCTGCTTTCACACCGTCTTACAAAACCCTTCCAGTCTTCCCAATGGCAACTTTCCGCCCATACAGTCCTGACAGCGTATGTTCACGAAAACCGCTGTAGGGATAAGTCTACTGCCATTTTGGAGTTTCCTGATCGTCAACCCCAGCAGACCACTGTGGCTTGAGTTGCCGATTCATTAGAGCAGGGCTGCCAGTGAAAAAGAGGCGAATGATGATTTGGAATCTCGCTGTAACACCAATTCACCAAAATTCTCACTGCAACGTGGAGATACGTTTCGGGGCAACCCAAATTGTTCGCTATGGTTTTTGACCACCAATTTGCTGTTTTATCGGTGGCGGTTTCGGTGGCGGTACCCTCATTGATAATTCAATGAAAAACAGTAAGTATTTGATATTGCAGGAAAAATTTGGTCGGAGTGAGAGGATTTGAACCTCCGACCCCCTCGTCCCGAACGAGGTGCGCTACCAGGCTGCGCCACACTCCGACTGGCCCGGGGAGCTATGTCGCCGGGCGGGCTGTGTTATAACGCCGGAAGGCGCGCACTGCAATGGTGGACGCCGTGAAAAAATGCGTGGGGTCGTCGCGCTTCTGCGGTTGCGCACGGTTAAGTTTTGGGAGTATGGTCCGCGTCGATTCCAAGATCGACCGTCCGGTGCTTTGCCGCCCGCGGTCGTTGCCTGCAGGGGCGTGGCCAAGTGGTTAAGGCGCCGGTTTTTGGTATCGGTATTCGGAGGTTCGAATCCTCCCGCCCCTGCCAGTCTTTCCTCAACCATGCCCTGTCATTGAACCGTCCGACATGCGGGCCCGGCAAAAAATTTGTCCGGACACCCAAGGATTTTTGATCCCCGCTCGTCTAAACTGTCAAAAGCCATGCGAGATGACAGCGACCAGAGTCTGATTGACCGGACGATTGCCGGTGACGCCACGGCGTTTGCACGCCTTGTCGAGCGTCACTACGACCTGATTTACCGTGTGGCCTGGCGCTGGAGCGGCGATGCCGGCGATGCGGAAGACATCGCCCAGGACGTCTGCATCAAGCTCGGTCAGACGATCGCCGGCTTCAAGGGCGATTCCGCCTTCACCAGCTGGCTTTACCGGGTGACCCTCAACGTGGCGCGCGATTTTCTGCGCGCGCGCCGCCGCCGCGAGGACTCCCTGACGGTCATGGCCTTCAGCGCGGAAGAGGCCGGGCTTGGCTATCCGCCGGGGGGGCAGAGCACCTCGCCGGAGGATCTTGCGGCTGCAGGCGACGTGTGGCGCGCGGTGCGCGGCCTGCCCGACAAGCAGCGCGACGCGGTGTTGCTGGTTTACGCCGAGGGCCTGACCCACGCTGAGGCCGCCCGAACACTGGAATGCGCGGAAAATACGGTCTCCTGGCACATTCATGAGGCCCGCAAGAAGCTTAAAGTTGCACTCGAAGGGTAACACCATGGACGACGTTGACGACATGGACCTGAAAAGGCTTGGACAGACACCGACACCGCCGCCGTCGCAAGGCGCCCGTGAACGCGCGGTGCTGGCGGCCGTCTCCGCTTTTGAAGCCGTCCAACCGGCTCCGGCCGAAGCGCTTGAGAAAAAAAATCAAACCGCACCCCAAGGATTTTCCACCCTGGTGCGTCTTATCTCCGTGTCCCTTGATGAAACATGGAGATTGATTATGGAAAAACGTGTCATTACCGGCGCCGTCGCCGCCACACTGCTGGTCGCCCCGGTGGCGATCTATCACTACCAGAACAACAAACTGCCTGTTGGCATTCAGCTCCCCGTAGGCACCGAAGAAAAACTGGCGTCGAAAGATCTTGAACGGCGCGAACGCGAAACCGCCAAGCAGCGCCGGACTCAGGCAGAAAAGAGCGAACAGTTCGCCAGCAAGGATGACAGCCGCAACGAAGCCGGCAGTCGGGTTGCCGAAGCCGGGCAGGCCGAAGATGTCGCGTCCTCAAGCCCAGCGCAGAAGGCGTTCAGTGACGCCGCCGAGGCCGATGCCGATTCTCAGCAACTGGTGGCCTCGCTGCCGTCGGTACAGCCTGTCATGGCGCCACCGAAGCCCCAGACAAAGCAGCCCCAGGTTGCCGTCGACCAGGCCCAGTCAAATCTGTCAGCGGCCCCCGCCGAGCTGGTGGGCAAGCTCGCCAAGGCCAAGGTAAAACGGGTTCAGAGTGCCGGCGGTCTCGCTGATTCTACCGTTGTTCCCATGCCTCAGGAGAGCAACGACAAGTTTGCCGAGTTCGAAACCAATTCCGTAAAGTCCGTCGCAGCCGAGCCGGTGTCGACCTTTTCCATCGACGTCGATACGGCGTCCTACGCCTTTGTCCGCCGCTCGCTTACCCAGGGTCATCTGCCCAATCGGCAGGCCGTGCGCGTCGAGGAGATGATTAACTACTTTGACTATGATTATCCTCGTCCCGACGGTGCCGAGGCGCCTTTCAAACCCAGTGTCGCGATTTACCCGACTCCCTGGAACAAGGAAACCAAGCTGCTGCACATCGGACTAAAGGGGCACGACATTCTGCCGGCCCAGAAGCCGAAGTCCAATCTGGTCTTCCTGCTGGATGTTTCAGGCTCCATGCAGTCGGCCGACAAGCTGCCCCTGTTGAAGAGTGCATTTCGTCTGCTGGTCAACCAGTTGGGTGAGAACGACAGCGTGTCGATCGTCACCTATGCCGGACGTGCGGGAACTCTGCTCGAGCCGACCAAGGGTTCCGAAAAGCACAGAATCCTGGCAGCACTCGACGGTCTTCGCTCCGGTGGTTCGACGGCCGGTGCCCAGGGCATCCGTCAGGCTTACGCCCTGGCCCAGCAGGCCTTCATAAAGGACGGTGTCAATCGGGTGATCCTGGCGACCGACGGCGATTTCAACGTGGGCATCACCAGCATCGACAAGCTCAAGGCCTACATCGCCGACCGCCGCAAGTCGGGCATCTTCCTCTCGGTCCTGGGCTTCGGCCAGGGCAACTACAATGACGCCCTGATGCAGACCCTGGCCCAGAACGGCAATGGCAACGCCGCCTACATCGACACTCTCAACGAGGCGCGCAAGGTGCTGGTCGAGGAAGCTTCCTCGACGCTCTTCCCGATTGCCAAGGACGTCAAGATCCAGATCGAGTTCAATCCGGCACGGGTCTCCGAATACCGTCTGATTGGTTATGAGACGCGGGCCCTGCGCCGTGAGGACTTCAACAACGACAAGGTCGACGCCGGCGACATCGGTTCAGGCCATACGGTTACGGCCATCTACGAGATGGTACCGGCCGGCAGCGGTGCCAAGCTGATCGACGATCTGCGTTACCAGAAAACCGAAACGCCGGCGTCTGAAGTGAAGCCTGCCGGGCCTGCGGACGAGTTTGCCTTTCTCAAGCTGCGCTACAAACTGCCGAAGGAAGATGTCAGCAAGCTGATCTCCATGCCGGTGACCACAGGCGTCGAGAAGGCCGATGTCGGTGCTCTTTCCACGGACATGCGGTTTGCCGCGGGTGTCGCGGCCTTCGGTCAGAAACTGCGTGGATCGGCTTATCTGGGTAACTATAGCTACGATGACATCCTGACGCTGACCGCCGGTGCCCGGGGCCCCGACACATTCGGATACCGGGCCGAGTTCCTGAACGTGGTCCGCCTCGCGAAATCCCTTGGCGATCCGGAAACCCAGCCGTCAGGTGCAACAAAACAATAGAGCGAAGCAACACCGGCCGGGATATCTTCCTTTCCGGCCAGAACGGCGGCGAACCCAAATGGTCCGTCGCCGTTTCCGCATCCGGGCAACACCGGTTGCCAAGGCGACACCAAGGCAGTATTGGGTGGCAGATCTCAGTCATCCCGGATTTGCACGCCATGGCCCCCAACCCCATTCTCGTAGAAGTCACCCGTGGCGGCGTGGCTGAAAGCGCCCACCGTGGCGCCTACGCCGTCGTCGATGGCAATGGCCGGATCGTCGATCAGGCCGGTGTCATCGCAAGGCCGGTCTTCCCCCGGTCCGCCGTGAAGGCTTTCCAGGCTCTGGCGATGGTCGAATCCGGCGCTGCAGACATGGCCGGGTTTTCCGATGCCGAACTGGCTCTTGCCTGCTCGTCCCATGGCGGCGAACCCCGCCACATCGAAACCGCGGCGGCCATGCTGGCGAAAAGCGGTCTGGGCGAGGCGGATCTCGAATGCGGCCCCCACTGGCCGAGCCACCATGAGTCAACCGTCGAGCTTGCCGGAACCGGCAGTGAACCTTGCGCCCTTCACAACAACTGTTCGGGCAAGCATTCCGGCATGCTGGCTCTCGCCCGACACCTTGGTGCTCCGACCAGGGGCTACATAGAACGCGAGCACGTGGTGCAGAAAACCATCGCATCGGTCTTCGACGATCTGTTCGGTGTCGAAACAGCCAAGGCCGCCTGCGACCGCGACGGGTGCTCGGTGCCGACCTGGGCAATCCCCCTTGACCGTCTCGCCCACGGGTTTGCCCGTTTCGCCACCGGCCACGACATGACGGCGGAGAGGGCAGCGGCCTGTCGGCGCATTGCCGACGCGGTTTGGGCCCATCCCTTCATGGTGGCAGGTTCAGGGCGCTACTGCACACAGTTCATGGAGATCTTTCCAAAAGCTGCATTTGTAAAAACCGGCGCCGAAGG
>JAJFHC010000038.1 GCA_021775835.1 Hyphomicrobiales bacterium
AGGTTGAGTTTGTATTCCACTGTCAGGATCGAGTCCTCGGCATCGAGCAAGGTAAACGCCGCATACCCGCCGGCGTTGTCCGCAACCGACCCCACGACCCCGCCGTGAAAGAACCCGTGCTGCTGGCAAAGGTCTGGCGTGCGGTCGAGAGCGATCGTCACGGTCCCGGGGCCAATGTCCTCAATGACAGCCCCCAGACGCGTCATGAAAGTCTGGCGGGCAAAACTGTCCAGCGTTCGTTGCTGAAAGTCGCTGTTTCGTGGCTTGAGGTCTTCCTGCGCTGCAAGGTCCATCGACATCACCGCTGCCCCTCAAGTTCCGCAAGCCTGGACCGGCATTTCGCTTCCACGGCATCGAGCTCTTCCAGCGTGGTTTCAATATCGCGGCGCTTCTGAAAAAGCTCCTCGCGGCGTTCGGCGATCTTGTCGATCAGAAGCGCTAACTGCCCGGTCTCTCCGGGTTCGGCATCATACATGCCAATGATCTCACGGATCTCCGCAAGAGAGAGGCCCAATCTCTTGCCGCGCAGAATCAGCTTCAAACGCACCCGATCGCTTGGAGAAAACAACCGGTGACGGCCATCCCTCTTGGGGCTGATCATGCCCTCGTCTTCGTAGAACCGGATCGTTCGCGTGGTCACGTCGAATTCCCGCGTCAATTCCGTGATCCCGAAGTATTTCTCGTTGTCCGCCGTGCCGGCTATCGACATAACGTTCATCCAGTGTGCGCTGTCGGAATAGGATTAGAAATTCGCATTCCTTTTACGTAAAAGTCAATGGATTTTGTTCAAACATCCATTTAGTGGTTTACGCATTTCATCCCGCCTCAGACATAATTTGTTGAAATCATGAGGCAGATGTCGAATGATCGGCCGTCAGCCGACACCTCATTCGTCACAAAATTCAAAGAATTTGAGGATTTGAAATGTTGAAAATGATCGTATGCCTGTCCGTCTCATCACTAATAATGATCGGTGGATTGACATTCTCCGCACAGTCCGCAGGTAAGTGTCCTGATGCAACAAACAAGAGCCAGTGCGAGAAACGCACGAATTGCAAGTGGAAGATCAAGGTCAATCGTTGCGTCCGCAAGTAGCAACAACGAACATAATGACGGTTCGCCAAGATCAGGTAGAAACTCGTAACGTCAGAACAGCCAGATGGCTGCGAGACCGAGGAAAGCAAAAAAACCGACCACATCGGTAACCGTAGTCACGAACACACTGGAAGCGACTGCCGGATCGATTTCGAAATTATCGAGCACCAGCGGAATCATGATGCCCGACACGCCGGCAACAAGCATGTTGATCGTCATGGCTGCAGCGATCACAAGCCCGAGGCTGCCTTGTTCAAACCAGAAATAGGCAAGACCTCCCATAATGATAGCGAAGACCACACCGTTCAGAAGCCCGACCATGGTTTCGCGCATCACAACCCTGACGGCATTGGCTGGCGCCAGGTCCCGCGTTGCAATCGCGCGGACCGCGACCGTCATGGTCTGCGTCGCCGCATTTCCCCCCATGGAGGCAACGATTGGCATCAGCACCGCCAGCGCCACCATCTGTTCAATCGTTGCGTCGAACAAGCTGATCACGAATGAGGCCAGTACGGCGGTTGCCAGGTTGATCAGCAGCCAGACGAACCGGTTGCGGGTTGTTTCCAGGATAGTATCGGCAATGCCCTCATCCCCGACGCCGGCCAGCCGGTGCATGTCTTCGCTGGCCTCTTCCTGGATGACATCGACAACGTCGTCGATTGTAATCGCGCCGACAAGTCTTTCATCGGCATCAACGACGGCTGCGGAAACAAGATTATAGCGTTGAAACTGATGCGCCACTTCTTCCTGGTCACGGTCGACGGGAATCAGGGTCTGCTCTTCATCCATGATGTCTTCGATCGACCACTCCCGCCGGGTGCGTAGGATGCGGCTGACCGGCACGGTTCCGACAAGGTGAAAACTGGGATCAACAACGAAAATCTCAAAGAAACTGTTGGGCAAATCGTCGGCAGTACGCATGTAATCGATGGTCTGCCCGACAGACCAGAACGGCGGCACGGCGATGACCTCCGACTGCATAAGCCGCCCGGCACTGTCTTCGTCGTACTCCAGTGAACGGACGACGGCCGCGCGCTCTTCTTCCGGCACCTTGGCCAGGATATCGGCCTGCTCGGCATCGTCCAGATCCTCGAGCAGATAAACCGCGTCATCGGTGTCGAGCTCGCGCACGGCTTCCGCAAGGGTCTCGTTCGGCAACGCCTCGAGCACCTCGTCGCGAACGGATTCTTCAAGCTCAGTCAGGGCGGCATAGTTGAGCTCGGTATCGAGCATCGACACAAACTGTTCCCGCCGCCCAGACGGCAGCAGGGCAATCACATCGGCCAAATCGGCCTCATGGAGGGCGTAGGTCAGCTCACGCAGTTGCGGCAGGTCATCGTCTTCCACCGCCCCGATGACGGCATCAAGAAACTCGGACGAAACCTCGTCATCCTCATCGCGTATCTGCAGCTCTTCGGCAACTTCCGCCATGACGCGTCCCTGTTTCACAGTCGCACCGGGAATCACAACCCTGCGTGTATTTATGCGATTCTGTTATAGGGGGTATGACAGCGGGGGGAAAACGGGAATTGGCGTTGGGTGCTGATTGTTGGGGAGTGCTGCACTTCCGCAGTCTGTCTTAAGTCTCTACAGGGCACCAGGCATGCAATCTGATCGGGCGCGACCAGAATCAAACGCCTCAAAGCAGTCATCACGGCAAGCAGCCCCGCCTTAACTCAGAAAAGACAGCTGGCGTGCAACCCCCGAGCACTTGTGGCGCAAATGAATTTCGCCTGTGCTAGCATCAAGTGGCTGGATTGACTAACTGAGCGGTCGACGGGCGGCCTTGATCTTCTGATGGATGAGAAAGTCTAAAAATAGAACCATGTGCCAAATTGCAGCCGCAGGTTGTCATCTTCCGCACCGCTCTGCAGTTCCTGATAGGCCCAAATTCCTTCAAGGCCCATGCGCAATCGGCTCACCGGACGCCACATGTAGTTGACGTTGATTTTTTGCTGTGTTTGCGACAAGCCAGGTAAAAGCGCATTGATTATCGCATCGTCTTCCTGGTGTGCATAGCTGTACGCCGCGTTGATGGTTGAATCGAAGTTCAGACGCAATCTGACGCCTGCTGCAAAACCGTAACTTTCAATAGTTCTGAGCTTACTGCCCGCCGCATTGAGCGCCACGCCGCCGCCCCTGGAACCACTGAGAGCCGACGTACCATCACCGTAGCTACCGGTCGCATGAACCGAGACCACGTGGCCAATCGGCATATCGATACCGGCTGAAAGGCCCCAACCAAATTCGCTGTCTTGCAGCACGCCCCCGCCGTTGCCGTTACGGTCGACACGTATTTCCTTGACGAGAGCGGAAATCCCCACCTGCCCGCCAAGCCAGTCAAAGTTTGCCTTTGCAGCAAGATCCGGAAGTCGACTGTCTTCTGTAGCGCCCGTGACCAAAAAATCGTTGCGTGGGTTCTGCAAGCCGATCGCCCATGATACTGAACCTGTGCTTGATTTGAGCTGAATCTGCGAGGACCGAGACGCGTTAAAACCCGATGTGCCAACCAGGCCACCGATGTCAACTGTGGGGATTTCACCGGCAAAATGATAGTGGGTCGACCAGGTTTGGCCGGCACCGAGTGTCAGGTTCGGTGTCAGATCCCACTCTCCCCAGGCATGGCGAAGACGGAACGATTCAGTCCCCAAACCGCTACCTTCGAAATCACCTTCGATCAGGGTCCGGATCTGGCCGACGGCTGTTTCACTGCGCGAACGGATGCGGAAACGGGACTGATTGGCAAAAGCCGTAAACGTTTCGCTGTCACCGCCGCCAATCGAGACCGCAGCGGGAGACGCGGAACGGCCCAGTGCATTGTGGGTGTCGTAGACAAAATCAGCTTTGACATAACCACTGACGGAAACTTCCATCACAGGTGCCGGAAGGTCCGCCGTCGGCGTGATCGCCACTGTGAAGCCACGATCTTCTTCAAAGTTGTGGTTCACGGGACCATCTTTGTCCTCAAGAGAACCGCGGCGGAATGTGACGTAGTTTGCGCCGTTCGGAACACCGGCAGATGTGGCGGGTCCAACAGCCTCGATTGAGTTCACACGGGATTGAAGAGAACTGAGTTGAGCCTTGAGAGCGCTCAATTCATCAGCCTGTGCGGCAGCGGCAAACGCCCCCAGGGCACAACCCGCCAATAGTCCTGATTTAACAGAGTTTTTCATTGCAAACAGGTTCCCTGCAGGAGCACCGGCTTTGTCTGACACTCTGTCAGGCGAGTACGTGCCGACAAATGATATTCCGACACCGCACGCCCTGAACACAATCGGAGAAAAGCAACCACAGAATTGTCGAAAAGCCCCCCATAACGCTGGTGGAGCGCCATGCGGTAGAATCGCAATCGAATGTTGCGCCGTCGTCGTTGAAACTTCAAGGAATGATCGTGCCCCCTAATCTGGTATTTCTCGTTCTGTTGCCAGGAAGCAACACACCCTTGTGGCATTCGAATACAGAACTCGTGACGGATAAGCCGAAAGCGCCACCCCCCGGAGCAGGTCGATCAACTTCGCAGGACGCTCTTGGCCGTGTCCATGAGGGTGCCGAGACGCGCCAGATGATGCTTGTCGCCATAGGCCCGCAGTACATTTTTCTTCGCCACCGTCAGAACTTCCAAGGCCACGCGGACCACCTTGGTGGCTGCGACTTTGACTGCCGTATCTCTGAAAACACGTGCTACCGGGTGATAGTCGGCGCTGTTTGCAAGACGGCGACTAATCGACCTGAGAGCTTCGGACACGCAGTTTATACGTTGCTCCGGTTCCAAGGGAGCACACGCATTGATTTTCGCTTCGCCATCAGCGACGGTTCGCTCGGTAAAGCCGGTGTCAAACCCCTGAGCGGCACTGCCGTCTTCTGACGAGGCTCCATCACCTTGCTGCTGGGCATGAGCCCCCCCAAAGTAACTGGCTGTCGCCAGGGTGACCATCAAGGCGACAATCAACGCTGTGAAGGCTTGTGTCACCGGATATCCTGTTGTCGCCTGGCGCGGCATTGTCTTGATGTTCCCCGAATAGCTTTCGATTCGCGATGTATCGTAGCTGTGGCGCGTACCCAAAGAAAGAGGGATCCTTCTGGGAACCAACTCATCACCGGAATCCCATCGCGCCCGAATTGCTCCACCGAGCGCCATACGCCCTGGTGTCAACATCGGCGGATCATGTAAAATGTCGGAACCCGTCGTTACCGCTCGTCTTAAAGGTGAAAGAGAATCTCCAGGAGAACACCATGCAGTATTCCATATTGATCTACGGCGTAGAGGGAGTTTGCGATCGGGTGCCGGACGGTGAGCAGGAAAACTCGATGGCGGACCACCACAGGCTTCAGGATGATCTTGCGGCAAAGGGCAATTTCGCCGTTGCCAGGTTGATGCCAACGAGCAATGCGGTCTCCGTCAAACCCGCAGCCGGTGGCGACAAGAAGACGATCACCGTCGATGGCCCCTTTGCAGAGACCAAAGAGCAGCTTCTGGGCTTCTATGTGGTTGATTGCGACACGCTCGAGGACGCAGTTGAGTACGCGCAGTACATATCCTCGCCGGAAGTCACGCTCGAGGTTCGTCCGGTGGCGTGGGGTGGCGGGCTTCTGAGCCGCGAATGACGGAAGCGCATTCATGGCTCGAGGCGCGCTTTGCTGAAATCCACCCCAAGGCGATGGCAGCACTGGCACGATACTTTCGTGATCTTGATCTGGCTGAAGAGGCCTTTGCCGCAGGTTGCGTCCGAGCTTTGAAAACATGGCCCGAGAAGGGACTGCCGGATGATCCATTTGCCTGGCTTCTCACGGTGTCACGGAACATCGGACGCGACATTCTGCGGCGACGCGCACGGCCGGTAACAGATGAAGCCTTTGTCATCCCAACCGACCCGCCAGAGGATATTTCGATCGAGAACATCGATGCCCGGGGACTACGGGACGACGTCCTGAGACTCCTTTTCATATGCTGTCATCCATCCTTGTCGCCGCAGGATCAATCGGCACTGGCCTTGCGGATTGTGGCCGGCCTTTCGATCGATGAGATCGCACAAGCCTTTCTGATCAAACCGAGAGCGATGGAACAGCGCCTCACGCGGGCCAAACGCGCCATCGCAGACGCCAACACCCCTTTCGAAACACCGGATCTGGCTGAGCGCCACAGGCGCATGACTGTGGTATCGCTGATGGTCTACCTGCTGTTCAATGAAGGATGGTCGGCCAGTACAGGCGATATCCAGATAAAGACACCGCTTTGCGAGGAAGCCATCCGCTTGGCCCGGCTGTTGTTGGAGTTGTTCCCTGCCCTCAGAGAACTGATGGGCTTGCTAGCCCTGTTTCTGGTCCAGCATTCACGACGTGACGCCAGGCTGGATGATGCCGGCAAACTGGTTCCCCTCGACGCCCAGGACCGCCGCCGCTGGGACCGGGCCATGATCGCCGAGGCAGGAGCCTTGCTGGAAAAGGCGTTGCGCCATGGCTCTCCCGGCTCCTATCAGATCCAGGCCGCCATTGCCCTCGTCCACGCCAACGCACAAACGCCCGACGAAACCGACTGGCCCGAGATCGAGCGGCTCTATGGCGCGCTTTGTGTTCTGGAACCCACGCCGGTCATCAGGCTGAACCATGCCTCCGCCCTGGCAAAAGTCGAGGGCCCGCAGGCAGCCCTCGACAAGATCGAGCCCCTCGGCCTCGAACTGGACGATTATCGCTGGTATCACGCCGCCCGCGGCGCGTTCCTCTTCGAACTGGAGGACTACGCGGGTGCAAGACAGGCTTATGAACGCACCGTGTCCCTGAGCCCGACAGACCAGGAAAGTCTTTTCCTTGAGCAGAAAATTGCCGAATGCGAAAAAAATCTCGCCGGCCATGTCGTGAAGCGTACCGGTCTTTCGTCCTAGGGGCATCTGCGCGGTGTCGTCGACCCTGTGGTGACAACCCTGAAAAGGAGACCCAAATGAACGATTCCATGACAAGACCGGGCGTTGCCGGCTGGATCCAGTATGCCGGCCCTGACACTGCCGCCGCCAAACAATTCTACCGCGACGTCATCGGCTGGACGATTACCGACATGCCCATGCAGGACGGTTCAAGCTACGCCGGCATCATGGTCGACGACAGTCCGATCGGAGGCTTCTCGCCGTACAATGAAGAAGTCGGCAACTGGACAGCTTTCATCACTGTCGACGATGTGGATTCTTGCGTGGTTCGGGCCACCCAGGCCGGAGGCACGGTCCTGTCCGGTCCGATGAATGCACCAGGTGTTGGCCGCATCGTGACGCTGCGCGACCCCCAGGGAGCGCGCATTGCGCTGATCACGTACGAGTGCATGCAGAACTAGCCGCCAGGCCCAGCCCCGTCGAAGGAACCAATCATGGCATTTTCCCATACCGTGCTGTTCGTGGCGCTATGCGCCCTCATCCAGACCCCCATGACGATTGTCGTGGGGCTTCAACGCCTCAGGACCGACATTCACTTCCTCGACGGCGGAGACGAGGCACTGTTGCGGCGCATGCGTGCCCACGGAAATTATACGGAAACCGTACCCATTGCCTTGCTTGCCATGGCAGCAGCAGAATACAGCGGCGCACCATCAATGCTGCTTTGGACAGGCGGCGCCTTGTTGCTTACCGGCCGCTTGGTTCACTATGCGACGGTAATGCTCGTCGGCTGGGGCAATGGCCGGGCGGTCGGCATGGCCTGCACGTTCGCCACTCTCGTGGGATTTGCTCTGTACAGTCTGCTGGCGCAGTCCGGCGCGTTGTAAAGGAGAAGATCATGGCTTTCGACGAAGACCTTGCCGACCGGTTCCGCCAGGTCCTTGAGGGACTAGCCGGCGTTTCGGAAAAACGCATGATGGGCGGACTTTGTTTTCTGCTCGACGGCAACATGATCGGCGGCGCAGATCGGACCAGAGAAGGCGCGGGACGGTTCATGTTCCGTGTCGGCAAACACAGACATGAGGAGGCCTTGTCACGAACCGGCGCCGCAATCATGGAAATGGGCGGCAGACGCATGAGCGGCATGATTTTCGTCGACGCAGACAGTTGCAGTGCCGACGCCCTGAAGGACTGGATGTCCTACACGCTCGAATTCACGACAACGCTGCCACCAAAACAACATCATGCATTGAGGATCGATTGATATGGAAAAATCGACTTTTCGGGGCTTCCCTCCTGAGACGGTTGAGTTCCTGAAGGCGCTGAACGCCAACAACAACCGCGACTGGTTTCAGGCAAACAAGAAAACCTATGAGCAAGACTACAAGAAACCTGCCAGAACATTCAGCGCCGCAATGACCGGTGAACTCGAACTGCTGACCGGCATCCCCCATTCTTCGATGGTTTTCCGCATAAACCGGGACCTGCGCTTTTCCAAGGACAAGACGCCCTACAATGCACACCTGCACATATCCTTCATCCCCAAATGCGATCAGGCCTCGCCGCCCTGCTGGTTTTTTGGACTGGACACGGAACGCCTGACACTGGGTGCAGGCGTGTTCGGGTTCGACAAGACACTCCTTGAGGCCTTCAGGGACCGTATCAACAGTCCTGACGGTGACGTTCTCGAGAAACACCTGAAGAGCTTGCGCTCAGAAGGGATAAGGATCAGCGATCCCGATCTTCAACGCGTACCCGCCGGCTATCCCAAGGACCACCGCCACGCCGACCTGTTGCGTCACAAGGGCCTTTCAGCCTGGTCTGATTTTCAAGGCACGGACGCTGCCATCGGCAACGGCATGATGACATCATGCCTCAATGCATTCACCCGTCTGCGACCTCTATTTGACTGGCTGATGGAGTCGGCGCTGAAATGAAAGCTAGGGAGCGTTGCCCAACAGCCGGAATTCCCGGGGCCGAATGGGCGCAATTGCTGAATGCCAATTCCCACATTAGGGAGAATGGTGCGGCCGAGAAGACTCGAACTTCCACGGGTTTTACCCCACAGCGACCTCAACGCTGCGCGTCTACCAGTTCCGCCACGGCCGCCCGTATTCGACTGGTGCGCCGGATGTATCAAATCCTGACGCATCGAACAAGCACTCAATTCGCTATCTGGAGATTATTTCAGGACAATTTCAACGATCGTGATCAGACCTGGCGAGTATTTCCGACACTTCTACGGCGATCTTGTCGTCACTGACGACGATCTCGCCCATCGCGACGGGTATATTGTTAGCCAGGACATGAACTTGGTCGTCCTCGTGGGTCTCAAGCTCGATCACGGCACCACGGCCCATACGCAAAAGCTGCTGGATTGGCATCCGGGTACGCCCCAACACAACGGCAATCTCAATGGAAACACCGGTTACACTATTCACGAATGACCTCCGAACCCTTAAAAGGACAGGCACCACTGACATCAGCGTCCATGAAACCCACACTTCCATTTTATGGTTACCAGTTCGTTAACCCGTCGCACCGGACAACAAAATGCCAATCACAATACCTCACCAGACCAGGGACCGTCTGCCCGATGAACCGGCATTGCACAGGGATGGCAGGCCGGTGGAATGGTGCACCAGCGATGGACTGGTTCCCTATGACGAAGCCCTGCAGGCAATGGAGCACCACGCGGCGTTGATTTCCGAAGGCAAGGCCGCTGAGCGCGTCTGGCTTCTGGAGCACCCTCCCCTATACACAGCCGGCACGAGTGCCGACGCCGCCGACCTTATCGACCCGGCACGGTTTCCGGTACACAAGACCGGCCGCGGCGGTCAGTACACCTATCACGGGCCGGGCCAGAGGGTCGCCTACGTTATGCTGGACCTGAAGGCCCGACGGCCCGACGTCCGTGTCTTTGTCGCCGATTTGGAACGATGGATAATTTCAACGCTGCAACACTTCAACGTGACCGGTGAGCGCCGTGAAGACCGGGTCGGCGTCTGGGTAGCACGGCCCGATCTGGAGTTTGGCCGCGAGGACAAGATCGCCGCCATCGGTATCCGCATCCGCAAGTGGGTGACTTTCCACGGCATCAGTCTCAACGTCGATCCGGATCTGGAGCACTTCTCCGGGATCGTGCCATGCGGTGTCCAGCACCACGGTGTCACAAGCCTTGTGGACCTGGGACTGCCGGTCACCATGGCCGATGCGGACCTAGCCCTCAAAGAGGGCTTTGAAACGGTGTTCGGACCGACGGTTCAGTCGAAAGCGTCTGCTGCAGCACCACCGAGAGGATCCGGCCCATAGTCGTTTGACCCTTTCGTACCCTCGAATATACCCAGGTCAACGATCGCCCAAATTAGGCCCACGATCGGAATGAGCAGGAGCAGGCACCACCAACCGGATTTGCCACGGTCATGGCATCTCTTGATATAGACGCAAAGCCCAGGATAGATCATCGCCAGTGCAATCAGAATTGCAATAATCCCGTCACCCAGTATCAGTGAAACGACAATGTTGGCCACAAACAGGATAATGACGCCGATCCAGAACGGTTGGCGATTAATGCGGCCTTCAAAGGACAAAAAAAGATTTTTCCAGTCCAACTGGTCCATGTTCCCCTCCTCTTGATACGTCCCGTAGCAATCATCCGCTCACCAGATGAGTCGGAATGTGACAGCCTAACACTGAACACCGGGGATATGTCAAAGCTGGGGCAGGATGAGGCGCCGGGCTATTCGATGGCCGACAAGGCTCCACCATCATGAAGCTCTGGTGCAGGACGGTGGCGCCGGCGGGCCACTACCGCACGCTCATGGAGCCGGTTGATAATCCCGCTGGCGGCGCTTTCAAACAAAAAGGGGAAAACAGCGTGTGTCACGCACACAACAAAACCAGCAAGCATCCATGCGGCGAACGACAGACTTGCGAACATGTGCTGGCCATACGTCTCGCCAACAGATGACGGATGATCTGTGAAAAACTTGTCCATGGCACCCGTTCCTCCTCGGTTGAAGGAAATGGTGCGCTCAAATGGTTAGCGATGTGTAAACGGCAAGAGTTGTTCAGCGGACCTGGGCTGCAGAAGAATCGCCGGTCTGGACGTCCTGCCGGTGGCTGAGGTTTGAGCGGTTCACAACCATGCGGTCGTGAAGCCTTTCGATGATACGACTGCCGCTGCGTTCGAACAGAAACGGACAGACGGCGTGAACCAGACAAAGGATCGTCCCCAGTGCCATCCAGCCTGAGAAGGACGCAGCATGGGTGAGATGCTGAAAATAGGTTTCATCAACTGATTCAAGATGCCGTGTGAAAAGTCCGTTCATGGTCGCGCCCTCTGTTTCCGATGAGGCGCATCATGCCCAATTTCAAATGAAAAGTGTTTTCGTTCTTTTCGTACATATTGCGAATTATTGGAAAATTATTTCTCTATAGTGTAAATAGTTAGAATGGATTCTACAGATCGAAAAATATTACGCGAACTTCAAAGCGACTCAGACCGACCGGTTTCAGCGATTGCTCAAGCTGTGGGTCTCAGCACAACACCATGCTGGCGCCGCATCCAGAACATGGAGAAGTCCGGGCTGATCAAGCGTCGGGTGGCGCTGCTCGATCGCAAGGCACTGAATGTCGGTGTTACCGTATTCGTCAACATCAAGACGAACGCCCATTCCGCACAGTGGCTTGAAGAGTTTGCCCTGCGTATTTCCGAGATTGAGGAAGTCGTCGAGTTCTACCGCATGAGCGGTAATGTGGATTACATGTTGCGCATCGTCGTGCCCGACATAGATGCCTATGACGGTGTCTACAAAAGCCTGATCGAGATTCCTGGACTGGGGGATGTGAGTTCGGCATTTGCCATGGAAGAGATCAAGTACACGACCGAACTGCCACTCGGTTATGCGTCATAAATCAACCGGAACAGGCCGCAGTGTCAGTCGAATTCCATGATCACTTCGTCAACCGCGAGGATATCTCCTGGGCCACAAAGGATCTCGCCGACCGAGACGTCGCGTTCGGCCCGCAGGATATTCTCCATCTTCATGGCTTCAACGACACACAGGACTTCGCCGGCCTTGACGGACTGCCCTGGCTCCACGGCTATTGAGACCACGAGCCCAGGCATTGGACACAGAAGCATCTTCGAGGTATCCGGGGGCAGTTTGACTGGCATGAGAGCCGCAAGCTCGGCTTCCTGTTCGGTGAAGACGAAGAAATCCTCTTCGATACCCCGGTGGGTAAGCCGGTAGCCGTTCAGAACGCGCGAGACCTGGATGGCAAAGGCCCGACCGTTGACCTTGCCGCGCCAAACAGGTTGTCCCGGAACCCAAGTGGTCTCGACAACCGATTCGATATCCCCGTCCCCATGTGCTACACGAATGAACGGTCCGTCATCCACGATGTCGACCACGTGGTTCTCCCGCCCGATCTGGACGACACGGCGCTTGGCGAACTCCACACGGCGGCCACCGAGTTGACCGGTAATGTGGCGCTTGCGCTCGTTTTCTTTATGATCCAGCCCAGCGACAACGGCCACCAGTCGGCGTTTGAATTTTTCCTTGAGTTCTGCCCCCGTAAACCCATCCGGGTACTCCTCGGCGATAAACGCCGTCGTGAGCCGGCCGTCCTTCCAGCGCGGATGAGCCATCAAAGCAGCCAGGAACGGGATGTTATGCTGAATTCCTTCTATGTGAAAAGCATCCAGAGCGTCCGACATGTGTGCAATCGCAGCGTCGCGGTCAGGTCCGTGGGTACACAGCTTCGCGATCATCGGATCGTAGTAGACCGATATCTCTCCGCCCTCGAATACGCCTGTGTCGTTACGCACGGTGAGCCCGTCTTCATCACGGCCCTCTTCCGGCGGCCGATATCGCACAAGCCGGCCCGTGGACGGGAGGAAGTTGCGATAGGGGTCTTCTGCGTAAATCCGGCTTTCAACCGCCCAACCGGTCAGGGTTATGTCGTCTTGTTCCAGTTCGAGTGTTTCGCCCGCCGCCACGCGGATCATCTGCTCCACCAAGTCGACGCCCGTAATCAGTTCCGTCACCGGATGTTCGACCTGAAGCCTGGTATTCATCTCCAGGAAAAAGAAATTACGTTCAGCGTCGACAATGAATTCCACCGTGCCGGCACTCTCGTAATCGACGGCCTTCGCCAGGGCCACGGACTGCTCACCCATGGCCCGTCGGGTTTCCTCGTCAAGGAACGGGCTCGGTGCCTCCTCGATTACTTTCTGGTTGCGGCGCTGGATCGAACACTCGCGTTCTCCCAGGTAGATCGCATTGCCGTGCTTGTCTCCCAGCACCTGTATCTCGATGTGGCGGGGTTCGGTAATGAACTTTTCGACAAACACCCTGTCGTCGCCGAAGCTTGAACGGGCTTCCGACATCGACGATTCAAAACCTTCCGCGACCTCGTCGCGGGAATTGGCAATCCGCATGCCCTTGCCGCCGCCGCCTGCGGATGCCTTGATCATCACCGGATAGCCAATGTCGTCGGCGATCCTGACCGCCTCGTCCGCATCGGCAATCACGCCGAGGTATCCCGGAACGGTGTTGACATTGGCCTCATTGGCAAACTTCTTGGACGCGATCTTGTCGCCCATGACCTCGATCGCCTTGATGTTGGGACCGATGAAAGCGATGCCGGCATCCGCCAGCGCCTTGGCAAAAGCGGCATTTTCAGACAGAAATCCATATCCTGGATGTACCGCTTCCGCCCCCGTCTCGCGGACCGCCTTGAGGATATTCTCGATCACCAGATACGATTGAGTCGCCGCTGCCGGGCCGATGTTGACAGCTTCGTCTGCCATAGAGACATGCAAGGCCTTGGCATCGGCGTCCGAATAGACAGCCACCGTCGCAATGCCCATCCGGCGCGCGGTCTTGATCACCCGGCAGGCAATCTCACCTCTGTTGGCAATCAGTATCTTCTTGAACATGAATGTTTCCCCGACATGCGTATTCCGTCAAAGCGGAATGTTGTCGTGTTTTTTCCAGGGGTTCTGGAGTTCCTTGTTGCGCAGCATGAAGAGCGCGCGAACAATCCGCTTCCGGGTGGAGTGCGGCATGATCACCTCATCGATATAGCCGCGTTCCGCCGCCACGAAGGGGGAGCAGAACCGCTCTTCGTACTCTTTCGTGCGTTTTTCGATTTCTTCCGGGTTGTCCAGGCTCTGGCGGTGGATGATCTCAACCGCGCCTTTCGCCCCCATCACCGCGATTTCAGCCGATGGCCAGGCGTAGTTGACATCGCCTCGCAGGTGCTTCGACGACATGACGTCATAGGCACCACCGTAAGCCTTGCGCGTGATGACCGTGACCTTGGGAACCGTTGCTTCGGCATAGGCGAAAAGGAGTTTGGCCCCGTGCTTGATGAGCCCGCCATATTCCTGGGCCGTCCCGGGAAGGAATCCGGGCACATCCACGAAGGTCACCAGAGGAATACCGAAGCAGTCGCAGAACCGGACGAACCGCGCCGCCTTGCGGCTGGCATCGGAATCGAGCACGCCGGCCAGCGCCATCGGCTGGTTGGCAACAAATCCCACCGTGCTGCCACTGATCCGGCCGAAACCGACGATGATGTTCTTGGCAAAACCTTCCTGGGTTTCGAAGAAGTCGCCTTCGTCGGCAACTTTGCGGATCAACTCCTTCATGTCGTAGGGCTGATTGGGGTTGGTTGGCACAAGGGTATCGAGCGACGAGTCAGTGCGTTCATCGTCGTCGAAACTGGGTAACTGCGGGACATCCGCGGTATTGCTCGAGGGCAGAAAGTCCACCAAACGGCGCATCTGTAAAAGTGCTTCGACATCGTTGTCGTAGGCACCATCGGCAATTGAGGACTTGGTGGCATGGACGCTGGCCCCGCCGAGTTGTTCGGCGGTTACAGTTTCATTAGTGACCGTCTTGACCACATCCGGTCCGGTCACGAACATGTAGGACGTGTCGCGCACCATGAATATGAAGTCGGTCATGGCCGGTGAGTAAACATCCCCGCCGGCACACGGCCCCATGATGACCGAGATCTGCGGAATGACGCCTGAGGCCAGCACATTGCGCTGAAACACTTCCCCGTAGCCGCCGAGGGCAGCCACGCCCTCCTGGATGCGCGCACCGCCGGCGTCAAAGACACCAATCACCGGCGCCCGGTTTTTCAGTGCCATATCCTGGACCTTGGTGATCTTCTGGGCATGGGTCTCGGAGAGAGACCCGCCGAACACGGTAAAGTCCTTGGCAAAAAGATAGACGACCCGACCGTTGATCGTCCCCCACCCGGTCACCACCCCGTCACCGGGGACCTTCTGGTCCTGCATTCCGAAGTCGGTGCAGCGGTGCTCGACAAACATGTCGAATTCTTCAAAGGACCCGTCATCAAGCAGCAGGGCAATACGTTCGCGGGCCGTCAGCTTGCCCCGTTTGTGCTGCGCATCAATCCGGCGTTCACCCCCACCCCGGCGCGCCACGTCACGGCGGGCCTCAAGTTCTCCCAGGATGTCTGTCACTGATCTTCATCCCTCACTACGTTTCATCGCCTCAAGCCCTCTTGTTTAGCATTTGAGGCAACTGGTGCAACTTACCCATTGGAATAACGTTACGAATGGTCGCACACACCATTTTGGCCAGGGTGGTGCTTCCTGTCGATACTGCAGACGTCCGTCCACCACGTGTCGCTATCCGGGGTCTAATCCACAACGTGTCAGACTTCAGCTGCAAACAAATTCATTCCGTCGAAACCGGTTCAAGTCTCTTCAGGTCAGCAAACGTGTAAACTTTAGTGCAGCCGAATACTCTTCCAGTCGAGTTACACGGCGCTTCTGAGCTTCTTCGTCGCTGCCCCACTGCTCAATCTGCCAGTCTTCGTCGACATGGGCGGCTGCCCACCCGGCCTGCTCGCTCAGGTCGCCATCCACGAGTGCCAGGGCAATCAGGACCGATCCGGTTAGATTTGTAATCGTGTGGAGGGCAGCCAGTGTAAACGCGTCATGGGCAGCGATTTGCCCTTTCAGCAGATCCAGGGTTTCCGGGGGTTGTGCCTGAAACATCACACCTTGGACGAGTATGAACCGAGCGCCGAGGCGCGTCTCCATCGACTTGACCACACCATCCCAGTGTTGCGCCTGCCGGGCGACCAGCTTGTCAGGGCTGTCGGCGCGGTAGCACACAAGATCGCTCGCACCGAATGCGGCGAGTTCGTCGACTACAGCGTCCTTACGAACCTCGATCCGGTCGATTGCTGAGTTGGCATGTTTCGTCAAGGGCATCGTCAAGGGGTCAATGACATCCACCTGCGCCTCCCATTCGACGGTGATCGCGTCAGCCAATGGCTCATTTGGCACGCTCAAAAGCCTTTTGAGTGGTGTCTTGACTGCCCTGCCGTCGAGTTCGATCCCGAACCCCGTGTCGTTTCTTGTGATACCGGCCTTCGTGTAGAACCTTTTCGGCAGATTCCGTTCCAGCCGGCCGATCTTGGCAACACCTTCGGATACAATTGACTCGCGCTCCCGCTCGTCCGTCATGGATAAACCTCCTCTGCAAAACCGGAGAGCAAAACAGCGAGCGCGCCATCAATTTGAGTGAAACGATCGATGATTGTGTGGGCCCCGGCTGCTTCAAGCGCCGAGCGATCATGATAGCCCCACGACACGCCCAATCCATGCACACCGGCCGCTTGTGCCATTTCCATGTCGAACACCGTGTCGCCAATCATTACCGTTCTTGAGGGGTCGGCACCTGTGGCGGACATCGCCTGCTCCAACATGGCAGGATGTGGCTTCGACGGTGCATCATCGGCGGTCTGTATGGTCACGAAACACCCTTCAAACGCATTTTCCGTCACCAGCCTTGCAACACCACGTTGAGACTTACCCGTGGCTATTCCCATCAGGACATCCGGTCGCTTTGAAAGTGCCTTGATCGTAGCAGCAGCATCGGCGTAAAGCGGCTCTGAAGGCCCCTGCGTTCTCAAGGCAAAGCAAGCGTCCTTATAACCCTGGGCGACGCTGGCAATCGTTCGGTCGTCCTGATCAGGTAACAGCTCTTTCAGTGCCACTGCAATTGAAAGACCTACGCCGGACAGGACCGATTGCCGGTCCGGCGCGGCAAAACCATGATCGACGAACGTCTGCCCCATTGCTGAAACGATCACGTTCTGGCTGTCGACAATCGTGCCATCGCAATCGAACACGAGGAGAAACAGCTCCTGTGTCATTCATCAAGCTCCGCGAAGAGATCTTCCTCCGGCATCATATCAAAGTTCAGAAACGCCCAGGAGCGCTTCATATGGTCGGGTAACCCGGCTTCCAGTTCAAGTTTGCCGCGCACCGGATGAGGCAGCGACAGGCTGTGGGCGTGAAGGTGAAGGCGCATCTCGATTTCACCGCCCGGATTGGAATGCCGGTCACCATATTTCCGGTCACCGACGACGGGATGGCCGATCGCTGCCATGTGAGCGCGTAATTGGTGCGTCCGCCCGGTTTCCGGTCGCAGGACCACCCATGCCGTCGTCACCCCCGCATTGGCAACCGTCGCATAATGGGTAACGGCTTTCTGGGCTTTGGGATCGTCGATCTCCACGGCCCGCACCCTCTGCTCTCCCGCATGCCCGGTCTTCGCCAGCGGCAGGTTGATGGTTCCGCTTGCCGGCCTGGGGGCGCCGGCGACAAGGGCCCAATAGGTTTTCTTGACGTCCCTTGTCTTGAACATCCGTCCGAGTTGTGTCGCCGAATTTCGTGTGCGCGCCAGAAGCAACACGCCGCTGGTGTCCCGGTCGAGGCGGTGAACAAGCCTCGGCCGTTCGCTGGCATCGAATGTCAGCGCATCGAGCATGGCGTCAAGATGCCGTTCTGTCTGTGTGCCGCCCTGAACCGCCAGCCCTGAAGGCTTGTTGATCGCCAGCACATGATCGTCGCGAAAGATCACGAGACTTCTCACATGCTGAATATCCTTGCGTGACAGCGCTCTCTTGGGTTTGTCCTCGCGTTCAGGGGCATCGGGCATAGGCGGCACGCGGATGCTTTGTCCCGACTCAAGCCGTGTGTTTGCGCGAACCCGAGCCCCATCCACACGCACCTGGCCACCGCGGAGATTTTTCTGCAGCCGTCCATGGTTCAGAGCCGGATAATGCACCTTGAACCAGCGGTCCAGACGCATGCCGTCCTCATCGGCACTAACTTCACGATTCTCGACGCCACTCATTGCAAAACCGCCCTCATCCCCAAAAGTCCGACAAAAAGAGCGAAAATCGAAAGTCCAACCGAACCGGCAACATATAGTCCCGCGCTCAGAATTGCCTTCCTTTCAACCAGGACAGCAACATCAAGTGAAAACGCGGAGAATGTTGTAAATCCACCCAGAATGCCGGTTGTCAGAAATGCCCGGGTTTCCGGTTCAACATGAAACCGGTGCGCCAAGGCAGAAATCAGGACACCCATCGCAAACGACCCGGCAATATTCACACTGAGCGTACCCCATGGGAAGTTCGGGCCGAAATAGCGCAGCGTCTGGCTGGCCACCACGTAACGCGCTGCCGCCCCAAGTGCCCCGCCGGCAGCTACCCAGGCAAGCATCGTCATTCCCGCCCCCTCGTCCGGAGTTTCTCCCAATAGGCCAGCCGTTTCTCGATATCCTTTTCGAATCCACGCGGCGCCGGTTTGTAGAACACCTGTCGCGCCATTTCGTCAGGAAAGAAGTTCTGACCGGAAAACGCGTTCTCCGCATCATGGTCATATTGATAGCCCTGACCGTAGCCTTCTTCTTTCATGAGTTTGGTTGGTGCGTTCAGAATATGTTTGGGCGGCGGTACACTCCCGGTTTCCCGGGCGGTACGCAATGCAGCTTTGTAGGCCGAATAGAGCCTGTTCGATTTCGGTGCGGTCGCCAGGTAGAGCGTCGCTTGTGCCAGCGCCAACTCTCCTTCAGGTGTACCGAGAAAATCGAAAGCATCCTTCGCGGCATTCGCCTGGACCAGGGCCTGTGGGTCGGCCAGACCAATATCTTCGACCGCCGCGCGCACCAGACGCCGTGCGATGAACAATGGATCCTCTCCGCCGGCCAGCATGCGTGTGAGCCAGTACAACGCCGCATCCGGGTCCGAACCGCGGATCGACTTGTGCAGCGCACTGATCAGGTTGAAGTGCCCCTCCCGCCCCTTGTCGTAAAGCGGCACGCGTTTTTGCACCAGTTCAGCAAGCGCCTCGCGGTCCATCTGCTCCTGGGTATCCGGCGTTATGGCAAAGACCTCTTCGACCAGGTTGAGTGCATAACGGCCGTCGCCGTCCGCCATCGCAATCAAACTCGCACGTGCCGTATCGTCAAGCGGCAAGGTGCGTCCCTCATGGGCTTCCGCCCGCTCGAGCAACCCGTTGATCGCCATTTCGTCGAGACGCTTCAGAACCAGCACCTGTGCTCTCGACAGTAACGCCGAGTTCAATTCGAATGACGGGTTTTCGGTTGTTGCCCCAACGAGGGTAATTGTTCCATCTTCCATGACGGGCAGAAAACCATCCTGCTGAGCACGATTGAACCGGTGGATCTCGTCAACGAACAAAAGGGTACCCCGTCCCTCCTGCCGACGGGCTTTAGCCGCCTCGAAGGCTTTCTTGAGGTCCTGGACACCGGAAAAAATGGCTGACATTGCTTCAAAATGAAGCCCGGTTTCCCCGGCAAGAAGCCGGGCAATGGTCGTTTTGCCGGTACCGGGTGGGCCCCAGAATATGATCGATGAGGGCCGGTTCGACGCCAGCATCCGGGTCAGCACACCGCCTTCTCCCAGAAGGTGGGCCTGGCCCAAAACTTCCGACAGAGATGTCGGCCGCAATCGGTCGGCAAGCGGACGTGGTGCTTCTTCGGCAAGGCCCGCTGCTTCAAACAAGGACATGGCCGCCCCCTCTTGATTTTGCCGCTATGCGATTCGGTAAAGCCGTCGAGATCACCCGCGAACCGAGGTTTCAAGAATACGTCCGTCGCGACGAAACACGATTGTCCAGCGTGGCCGTTCGACTTTTACGATCTTAACGAGATCGCCCACGGTTTCAATCTCCTCGCCGTCGACTTCCAGGATCACATCGCCTGCCCTGAAACCAACGCGTCGGGCGGGTCCACGACCAATCTTTAGAATGATCACTCCATTGTCGTCCGGGTCACGGCGCAGTTTCTCGTTGAGCGCCGGCGAAAGGTTCGCGACAATTGCACCTGCAAAGGGTTGGCGTCCCTTCAGGTTCCTCTGATCCATGGGCGGATCTTCGGGAGCCGCAATAAGTTCGACTTTTGTAGTCCGCTTGCGGTTGCCACGCAGGTACGTCACCTTTACCGCACGTCCGAGTTTTTTTGTCGCCAGTCGATAGTGAAATTCCTGAGGTTCATTGACCGGCCGTCCGTCAACAGAAACAACCACATCGCCTCGCTTCAGACCAGCATCGTATGCAGGGCCCTTCGGGTGAACCGACTTCAGCAAAGCACCTCGTGGCCGGTCGAATCCAAGTGAATCGGCGATGCCCTGAGTAACCGCCTGGAGCGACGCACCGAACCAGGGCCGTTTTACCGTTGTGCCATCTCTCGCCGCGTCAATCACGACCTCGACCATGTTCGCTGGAACGGCAAAACCGATACCGTTGGAGCCCCCACTACGGCTGAAAATCGCTGTGTTAATACCGATCAACCGGCCGTTCACATCAATCAGGGCGCCGCCGGAATTACCTGGATTGATGGCCGCATCCGTTTGGATGAAGGACTGGTAGTCGGACACACCGACACGGCTCCTTGCCAGAGCGGAAACAATGCCGCTGGTCACTGTCTGGCCCACGCCGAATGGATTGCCGATGGCAAGGACCAAATCGCCCACCATCAATTCGTCCGAGTCGCGCAGTTTGAGAAACGGCAGCTGTTCCCCCTCGGTGTCAATCCTCAACACCGCCAGATCAGTCTGTTCGTCCTTCAGCACGACTTTCGCTTCAAACTCGCGGCGGTCACTCAAAACAACCCGAATTTCAGTCCCACCCTTGATCACATGGTGATTAGTTACAACGAATCCATCGTCGCTGACGATAACCCCGGATCCAAGCGAGTTCTCGACACGCTTTCGAGGGATACCAAAGCCTTCGTCACCGAAAAAACGCTGGAAGAACGGGTCTTTGAAAAATGGCGACGCCTGTCGCTGACGCACGACCCGGGTACTGTAGACATTGACAACTGCTGGCCCGGCAGCCCGTACAACCGGTGCGAAACTCACCTGAATCTGCGTCTGAGAAGTCGGCACCACCTGGGCCGAGGCAACTGAAGCTGCCCCAGCTGCAGCTAGAACAATGAATCCGGAAAGTAACGATTTCAAATTTTTGTTCATCAGAATCTTCCACCTGGAGAATGCAAGTTCGGCATTCGTCACAAGTCATTTCAAATTTTCACAACCCCTGGGGCACGGAACGCATCAAACAAAAAAGGCGGCCCCAGGGCCGCCAAATTTCTGTACGACCCGTGTCGCATTGGTTCACGCCGCAGCGTCGGCCGTCTCCAGTTCATCAGCCACTTGAACCGGTCCTGAATCCTTGCCCTTAGCTTCCGGATCCCGGTCAACCAGTTCAATCACAGCCATTGGTGCTGAGTCACCAAAACGGTACCCGGCTTTCAACACACGTGTGTAACCGCCATTGCGTTCCTGGTAGCGCGGACCAAGCGTTTCAAACAGCTTGGACACCATGGCCTTGTCGCGAACCCGCGAGATTGCCTGCCTGCGGGCATGCAGGTCGCCGCGTTTGCCAAGTGTAATCAGACGATCCACGACCGAGCGCAGTTCCTTGGCCTTCGGCAAAGTTGTGACAATCTGCTCATGCTTGATAAGCGCTGCAGCCATGTTGGCAAACAGGGCCTTACGATGGCTTGCCGTTCTGTTGAGCTTACGGCCCGAATTGCGATGACGCATGATCCGCTTCCTTGAACTTCACTGTGAACTTCACTGTGCAGCGCCCACCGTCGGGCGCCGGAGTTAAAACAAACTAGTAATGATCCTCAAACCGCTTGGCGAGTTCTTCAATATTTTCCGGCGGCCAGTTCGGCACTTCCATTCCGAGGTGGAGGCCCATCTGTGCGAGAACTTCCTTGATCTCGTTCAGGGACTTCCGCCCGAAGTTTGGTGTCCGCAGCATCTCCGCTTCGGTCTTCTGGATCAGATCGCCGATATAGACGATGTTGTCGTTCTTCAGGCAATTTGCCGAACGCACCGAAAGCTCCAACTCGTCGACCTTCTTGAGGAGCGCCGCATTGAATTCCAGTTCCGGTCCCTTGTCTTCGACAATTTCGCGGGTTGGTTCGTCGAAATTCACGAAGACCTGCAGTTGGTCCTGCAGAATACGGGCAGCGAACGCCACCGCGTCATCGGGCTTGATGGATCCGTCAGTTTCGACCGAAAGGGTCAGCTTGTCATAATCAAGAATCTGGCCCTCACGGGTATTCTCAACCTTGTAAGACACTTTGCGAACCGGACTGTACAGGCTGTCAACCGGCATCAAACCGATCGGCGCGTCCTCAGGACGGTTACGGTCGGAAGGCACATAACCCTTACCCATGCTGACCGTAAATTCCATGCGGATTTCAGCACCATCATCCAGCGTGCAGAGAACGTGCTCCGGATTGAGAACTTCGATATCTGCCGTTTCTTCAATGTCGCCCGCCGTGACAACGCCCGGCCCTTCCTTGCGAAGGATCAGACGCTTGGGACCCTCAACATGCATACGCAGAGCAATTTCCTTGATGTTCAAAACAACATCGGTAACATCTTCGCGTACGCCGGCAATCGATGAAAACTCGTGAAGAACGCCATCGATCTGAACGGAGTTGACGGCTGCGCCCTGCAAGGACGACAAAAGCACGCGACGCAACGCATTCCCGAGCGTCAGGCCGAATCCGCGCTCAAGCGGCTCAGCGACGACTGTGGCCGTGCGTTCCGGATCGTGCCCGGGATTGATATCAAGCTTGGTCGGCTTGATCAGCTCCTGCCAGTTTTTCTGAATCACCTGAAAACCTCGTTCCGGTATGCCGATCAGCGAAGCACTTACGTGCATTCACGCCAACCAGCCCTATTGTCAATGTTTGGTACTCAACCGCAATTGGCCCAGGGCCGCAGCGGGTACACTTATGCGATGTCAGACGCGCCTGCGTTTGGGTGGACGGCATCCGTTGTGCGGGATTGGCGTGACATCCCTGATTGACGTGATCTGGAACCCCGCAGCCTGCAGCGCGCGCAGTGCCGATTCCCGTCCGGAGCCCGGTCCGCGAACCTGGACTTCCAGGGTCTTCATGCCATGTTCTGCCGCCTTCTTGGCGGCATCTTCCGCAGCCATCTGTGCGGCATAGGGTGTCGATTTGCGTGACCCCTTGAAGCCCATCATGCCAGCCGAAGCCCAGGAAATCGCATTACCCTGTGCATCGGTTATTGTAATCATCGTGTTGTTGAAACTTGCACTCACATGAGCAACGCCTGAAGTAATATTCTTGCGTTCCTTGCGGCGCACTCGCGTCTTATCCTTGGCCATAAATCGGTGCCTTACCTTAAATTACTTCTTCTTGCCCGCAATTGCTTTAGCCGGCCCTTTGCGCGTGCGCGCGTTTGTATGAGTACGCTGACCACGAACCGGGAGGCCACGACGATGGCGAAGGCCACGGTAGCACCCAAGGTCCATCAAACGCTTGATGTTCATGGCCACTTCGCGGCGCAGATCACCCTCAACCATGTAATCACGGTCAATCGACTCACGGATCTGGATCACTTCCGTATCCGAAAGTTCATTGACACGCCGCTCGCGCGGTATACCAACTTTTTCACAGATCTCATGGGCCTTTTGCGGTCCGATACCGTGTATATATCTAAGCGCAATTTCGACACGCTTGTTCGTCGGAATGTTGACGCCGGCAATACGAGCCACTTCACGTTCTCCTAAATCCTGCTACCTTCTGGGGCAGCCCAATTGTAAATCTGTCGAAAACAGTTTTCTGCACAAAAACACCCGCAGGATACGGCCAACAGCGGCGCCGGATGCCTACGAATGTCAAAACGTCAGAGGTGTGCGGTTTTTACGGCTAGTTGACAAGAAGGTCAACCATTTACCTCACAAAAACAGCACTTAAACCGCCTTCAACGCCTCCTCCACCGACCGGCTGACATCATCGACGTGTGCCATCCCGTCTACAGTCCTCAAAATGCCGCGACTCTTGTAATATGTAATCAATGGCGCGGTCTGACCGTGATAAACGCCAAGCCGTGTCTTGAGTGCCTCGGCATTGTCGTCGTCACGAACGCTACCTTGTGATTCGGATGCTCGTGTTTCCACCCGGTTGATAAGGATGCCGTCGTCTACACTCAGCTCGATTACGGCATCCAGAGAAAGTCCCTTTGCCTCGAGGACGGTATCCAGCGCTTCTGCCTGGCTTACGTTCCTTGGAAATCCATCCAGAATGAAACCGTCTTTGCAGTCCGGTTGTTCAATACGTTCGGAAATAATGCTGACGACGATATCGTCAGGCACCAGTTCGCCCCTGGCCATGATGTCCTTCGCGATCTGACCAACATCAGAGCCTGCGGCTACAGCCGCACGCAACATATCGCCTGTCGACAACTGAACGTAGCCACGGGTCTCTTCAAGCCGTTTAGCCTGTGTCCCCTTGCCGGCCCCCGGCGGACCAAGAAGAATCAGTTTCATCTCCGTGAGCCTCTGAGTTTGGCCTTCTTGACCAGTCCTTCGTACTGGTGCGCGAGAAGGTGACTCTGAACCTGGGCAACTGTGTCCATGGTAACGCTGACGACGATCAGAAGTGACGTACCGCCAAAATAGAACGGCACAGCCGCATAGGACGACAGTAATTCAGGCAGAATACAAACCAGCGCCAGATAGATCGCGCCGACCACTGTAATCCTGGTAAGCACGTAGTCGATATATTCAGCCGTGCGTTCTCCCGGCCGAATTCCAGGAATGAACCCGCCGTACTTTTTGAGATTGTCGGCGGTATCCTTCGGATTGAACACGATGGCCGTGTAGAAGAATGCGAAGAACATAATTCCACCGATGTAAAGCAACAGAAACAGCGGTTGCCCACGGCCAAGAAGCGCTGTCACGGTGGTCAGCCACTCCGGTCCCTGCCCGGCGGAGAAACTTGCAACCGTTATCGGAAGCAACAAAAGCGAAGAGGCAAAGATCGGTGGAATAACACCCGCCGTGTTCAGCTTCAGGGGCAGATGCGATGAATCCCCCTGATACATCTTGTTGCCCACCTGTCGCTTGGGATACTGGACGATCAGTCTTCGCTGAGCCCGTTCCACAAACACAATTATGGCAATCACCCCGACAGCCATGATCAGGATGCCGATAATGAGATAGGTTGACAGCGCGCCCTGGCGACCCAATTCAAGCATCCCGACAATTGCCGATGGCAATTCTGCAACGATGCCGGAAAAAATGATCAGAGAAATACCGTTGCCGATGCCACGGGCCGTAATCTGTTCGCCGAGCCACATCAGGAAGACGGTACCGCCCACCAGCGTAATGACCGTTGTTGCTTTGAAGAACAGACCGGGATCGTTGACCACGGTTCCCGTCGCTTCGAGGCCGGCTGCAATGCCATAGCCTTGGAGGGCTGCAAGCATGACGGTGCCATAGCGCGTGTACTGGTTGATCTGCTTGCGGCCCTGCTCACCTTCTTTCTTGAGTTGTTCAAGATGAGGCGACACGGTCGTCATGAGCTGAATGATGATTGATGCCGAAATGTAGGGCATGATATTGAGCGCGAAAATCGCCATACGCCCAACCGCACCACCGGCAAACATGTCGAACAGGCCAAGAATGCCAGCCTGGTTCTGATTAAAAAGATCACGAATGGCCTGGGGATCGATCCCCGGCAACGGAATATATGTACCAAGCCGGTAAACCAGCAACGCACCCAGTGTAAACCAGATACGCTTCTTCAGTTCTTCAGCCTTTGCGAAGGCCGAAAAGTTTAAATTGGCCGCAAGTTGTTCGGCTGCTGATGCCATTCAGGATCTCCGTAAACCCCATAATTTGGGGTCGCCGATCGTTTGAATCAACGATCAGGCTTCGCTTTTGGCCGTCTTTTCGTCCGATTTGACCGCCGGCAGGATCACTTTTCCGCCAGCTTTTTCAACGGCGTCAATCGCGCCCTTGCTTGCGCCAGCAACTTCAACCGTCACTTTTGACGTAATCGAACCTTTTCCAAGTAAACGGACACCGTCACGCAGTTTGCGGATGATTCCCGCTTCGATCAATGCGGCATTGTCGACGGTTTTGCCCGCGTCGATCTTGCCGGCATCAATGGCCATCTGCAGCCGTCCCACGTTGACTTCGCAGAAGTCCTTGGAAAAAATGTTGTTGAAGCCACGTTTCGGAAGACGGCGATGGATCGGCATCTGGCCGCCTTCGAAGCCTTTGATTGCGACACCGGAACGTGACTTCTGCCCCTTGTAGCCGCGACCACCGGTCTTGCCTTTGCCGGAGCCAACGCCCCGCCCCACGCGCGTGCGGGTTTGGCGAGCGCCTTCATTGTCTGTAATTTCGTTGAGCTTCATCGGTCAAACTTTCCAAACGAACCAAACTCAGGACGCGTCTACCACGCGTACCAGATGTTTCACTTTGTGTATCATGCCGCGAACTTCCGGCGTGTCAGGCAACGTGCGCTGCCGGTGCATCTTGTTGAGGCCCAGGCCGATGAGCGTCGCGCGCTGATCCTTCGGCCGACGAATCGGGCTACCGGTCTGTTCGACCGTTACGGTTTTGCTCTTGTCAGCCATCGCTGTCAAACCCTTCTAAACTACAAGCAATTATATGCTCAGGCTTCTGCCGTCTCGGCAAGC
This sequence comes from Hyphomicrobiales bacterium, assembly GCA_021775835.1. The sequence goes on from JAJFHC010000038.1 coordinate 26,805, forward strand.
TCACTCACGCCATCGCGCCGGCGCGAAACAATCTCGCTGACTTTCTTGCCACGGCGGGCTGCAACCATGCGAGGGCTGTTTTCCTTGCGCAACGCGTCGAACGTCGCACGAACCATGTTGTATGGGTTGGACGAGCCAATTGACTTCGCAACCACATCCTGCATCCCGAGTGTTTCGAACACCGCGCGCATTGGGCCACCGGCGATGATACCGGTACCTGCGGGTGCTGCTCTCAGAACAACCTTGCCAGCGCCATGGCGACCGTTGACGTCATGGTGAAGTGTCCGTCCTTCACGCAACGGCACTCGGATCATGCCACGTTTGGCAGATTCCGTCGCCTTGCGGATAGCCTCTGGGACTTCCCTCGCCTTGCCGTGTCCGAATCCGACGCGACCCTTCTGGTCTCCAACAACGACCAGTGCCGCAAAACCGAAGCGGCGGCCACCCTTGACAACCTTGGCCACACGATTGATGTGCACAAGCTTATCGACAAATTCGCTGTCACGGTCGTCGCGGTTTCTCATATCATTACGTGCCACGTCGATTATCCTTTAAAAATTGAGACCGCTCTCGCGCGCCGCATCCGCCAAAGCCTTGACACGGCCGTGGAAAAGATAGCTGCCGCGATCGAAAATGACATCCTTGACGCCTGCCTTCACGGCACGTTCGGCAACAAGCTTACCAATCTCTTCCGCTGCGTGCTTGTCAGCCCCGGTTTTGAGATTGGAACGCATTTCCTTCTCAAGCGTTGAGGCAGACGCAAGCGTCTTGCCCTCGAGATCATCGATGACCTGGGCGTAGATGTGCTCCGACGAGCGAAACACCGATAGCCGTGGACGACCACCCGCCCGCTTGCGCAGCGCGCGACGGACACGGGATTTACGTCGTTGTGAAACCTTATTGGACATTCCAGAAACTCCTGCGTCCTACTTCTTCTTACCTTCCTTACGGAAGATATATTCGTCTGAATATTTGATGCCTTTGCCCTTGTAGGGCTCCGGCTTTCGGTAGCGTCGAATCTCCGAAGCAACCTGTCCGACTTTCTGCTTGTCGATACCGGTTACCACGATCTCTGTCGGCTTCGGTGTCTGCACATCAATATCGTCAGGAACCTTGTAGACAACATCGTGGCTGAACCCGAGATTTAACTGCAGGTCCTTGCCTTGTGCCGCGGCACGGTAGCCAACGCCGTTGATTTCCAACTTACGGCTAAAGCCTTCACTAACACCGTGGACCAGGTTGGCAACAACCGTCCGCGACATACCCCACATGGAACGCCCGCGTTTGCTGTCGACACGCGGATCAACCTTGATGCCATCATCACCAAGCTCCGCCAGCACCTCATCGACGAGTACTGCCGACAGTTCGCCCTTGGGACCTTTGACCGTTACTTGCTGGCCATCGATTGTCGCCGTAACGCCGGCTGGCATTCCGATGATCTTTTTTCCAATTCGAGACATCTGTTCATTGTCTCCTGTTGTTTTACGAACCCGTCAAACCAAACGTTGGGAAACGGTCGCGATCAAAATACCTGGCAAAGAACCTCGCCGCCCACATTCTGGTCCCGGGCTTCGGCATCCGACATCACACCTTTGGGCGTGGACAGGATGGAAACACCCAGGCCGTTCTGTACGGTCGGTAAATCCTTCACGGATGAATAAACACGCCGGCCCGGCTTGGACACGCGCTGAATCTTGTGGATCACCGGAGTACCGTCAAAGTACTTCAGCTCGATCTCCAGCTCTGACTTGCCACCGTCATAGTCAACGCGTGCATAGCCACGAATGTAGCCTTCCGTTTGAAGGACATCCAGAACACCGGACCGGATCTTCGATGCCGGCGTTGATACCTTGGACTTGCCCCTCATCTGCGCATTGCGAATACGAGTCAGCATATCGCCGAGCGGATCTGTCATCGTCATTGAACTTGTCTCCCTACCAGCTCGACTTGACCATACCGGGGATCTGCCCGTTGGATGCAAAGTCGCGCAAGGCA
>JAJFHC010000039.1 GCA_021775835.1 Hyphomicrobiales bacterium
TAGCCGAGGGCTGCCCAGACATTGTTGTAGTTGATGCCGGTCGCCATTACGTAGACCAGCACGTCCTTGGGCCCCATTTCCGGAACCGGCAGAATTTCGCGCTTCCAGGCGTCCTTCGGTTCGCCAAAGCGATCCTGTCGAACGGCAAAGGCGTGCATCTTTTCGGGAACTTCACCAAGTGGTGGGCGTTCTCCAAGGGCACAAATTTCCATGTGTACTTCTCCCTGTCAGTATCAAACTCGATGGTCAAAATCCGCTCCCGGACAGCGCGCCATCCGAAAAATCGCTTCCGTTCCACCGCGAATATGATAATTTGTCAAGCAAATATTGAAATATGAGTCTGACTCAGATAAACACTTATACCCATGGCCATAAAATACGCCCCCGTGATGACGCAGAGTGTCGCCAAACAGATCGCCGACCAGATTGAGGAATCGATCGTGGATGGAAGGCTGAAGGCCGACGATCGCCTGCCTACCGAACATGAACTGGCGGATCAGTTTGCCGTCTCGCGACCGACCATCCGGGAGGCCCTGAAAAGGCTCGCAGCCCAGAACCTGATACGGTCGAGACGCGGGCCTACAGGGGGCACGTTTGTCAACAAGCCCAGCGAAGAGGAAGCACGCCACAATCTGACATCGGCCATGACACTGCTGGTGTCGCTGGGCGAATTCGACCTGCCGCAGATTGCCGAGGCCCGCCACGAGTTGGAGTTGCTGTGTGGCACGCTTGCAGCCGACCGGCGCCAGGATCATCACCTCGACGCCATGGCAGCCGAGATCGCTGTCCAGAAAAAGCCGAACCTGTCGGATGAGGATTTCTGTTCAGCAGACGTCCGTTTTCACAGGTCCCTGGTTGATGCCTGCGGCAACCCGGTCCTAAAGTTTCTCATGTGCGCTGTTATCGAAGCGCTGCAGCCGGTAGAAAACATGCTGATCTTCCGGTTTCGTGACCGCAACAAGATCATCCGACAACACGAAAAGATTCTGCGCGCACTGAAGGCCCGAGACCGTGACAAGACGGAGAAAGCCATCACCGAACAGATGACCTACCTGCGCCAGCAGTTTGCCCGGGCCGAAGAAGCCTGGCGCATGCGCCACGACGTCGGGTAAATCCGGAATATCACTTAAATCTGAATTTGATACTGATCGGCATTGGCCTGGCGGCGGTGGTGAGCGGTGACTGCGCTCAGAACCTCGGCAACCAGCTCGGGCGCGGCGGAACGAGCGAGATCGCCGAGTCCCAGCATGCCGGCAAGCCGTTTCTTCTCCGTCAACACCGCAAGCCTGCGGAGTTTCTTGCGTTGCATGAGTTTTGCAGCGGCAGTCAGCTCGTCGGTATCGAGGCAGTAAACAACCCTGCGGGTCATGACGTCCCTGGCCCTGGCATTGCACCATTCCTTACCACTGGCAACACAACGGCAGGCAACGTCCCGGTCGGTGACGATTCCTACAAGACGGTCGTTGCGGCCCACAAGAATTGCGCCCACGTTCTTGGTCTGCATCAACTTCGAGACCTGAACGACAGGAGTATCCGCCTCTACCCAAATGGCTCCGTAGTGCATTGCGTCGGCGACTTGCATCAGAACGCTCCCGATGGCTTTAGATTACTCTAGAGCATATCCGGCAGGCGCTGAAATGAATTTTGGGTGTTGACTAAAATTGCCGTCTCACACATCAGGGAGAAACCGGTGATTTCGCAGAGCGTCCAGGATCCGAGCCGTACTCACGACGTTCACGGGCGCCAACGTGCACCGGTGTTATCTGAGCAAAAGAATGTACATTCTAGTGAAATACGGTTGGGGCGCCGTAGCTGGCGTTTGAGCCAGGCAAACCGGCGGCCAGCCTGTCCAGCTTGGAGGCGCCATTGAAGAGAGCGGTGACCGCTTCGTGGAAGTCGCCTTCCTCAAGGGCATCGTGTGCCTTGCTGATGGCCGCTTCGACGAAGGTCTCGGCCTGGCGGGAAATCAGCTCAAGCCAACTCGCGTCTTCGCGGTCTTGCGCAATCCGTCCGGCATCGACAACAAGGCTGTCAAAAGCCAGTTGAAGCTCACGATCAGCGGTTACGTATTCGTCCAACATTACCGTGCGCTCCTTTGCCGGTGTCGTTATTCCCCCAATGATCGGATTTCACACGTGGCCTGTCCTCGTCACGTGTCACTGCATCGTCCATATAGGTATGCGGCAATCCGACCACAAGCTCTGAAATTCTATGGCCGTCATCAGGTGCGGGCTTGTATGACCAGGATTGCCGAACGTTGAGCGCCAGGACAACCAGGACCGATGCGCCAAGGACGACGAGTGATTTTCGACTCAGATGCATGTTCCCTTCTCCGACTGTATTGCGTACCGAGGAGATACGCTGTCATTGGGGCATATCTTGGACTTAACGATGCCAATCTAGAGTGAACACGCGGTTCATGCGGGGTTCACCTGGGGAACACTTTCTTGTCGCAATCAGTCTGCCTGAGCCTTCAGCCATTCAATCAGGACTGTCACGGCTTGCCGCTCCGGATCGGCTTCGGAGTCCCTGGTCCGGGTGACGATCCAGTAGGCATCGGGCACGCGAAGGCTGCGGTCACCGAAAGGCCGGACCAGACTGCCGTTGGCAACGTCATCGCGGGCGAGCCTGTCGCGGGCAAGCGCCACGCCCAGGCCCTGAGCCGCTGCCCGCAACACGAGATCCGATGAGACGAACCGAGGACCTTTTCTGACGTCCAGGCTCCCCGGCCCGAATGCCGCACGCCACAGCCCCCACGATGCGCTTGGATCCCTGTCGTGAAGCAAGGTCGCACGTCCCAGGTCGCGATCGCTCCATGCCGGTCCGCTCCCGAAGGCCGACCGGGCGACGACAGGGTAAAGCTCGTCGTCCATCAATGGTTCACAGTCTACATCCGGCCAAGGCCCTTTTCCCATACGGATAGCCACATCTGCGCCTTGCTCGCCGAGAGGGCCGGTCTTTTGTTGCGCGATCACCGATAATTCCACCCGCGGATGACGGATGCTGAAGTCGGATACCCTCGGCAACAACCATCGGGCGGCAAAAGACGGTGCGGTGGACACAGTCACCGTGTTGGGCGACCTGGCCTCGCGCAGCGATACCACCACTTCTGCGAGCGTCTCGAAACCTGACAGACACGCCTGACCGAGCGTTTCGCCATGGACCGTGAACGCCAGGGCCCGATTGGCGCGGTTGGGCTCCAACAAATTGACACCTATCCAGGCCTCAAGTTCACGCACATGCCGGCTGACCGCGGAATGGGTGACACCAAGCACCCGGGCTGCAGACCGGATGCCGCCCTCTCTGTGGACTAACGCAAACGCCCGCAGCGCGTTTAGAGGCAATTCTATCATGGTCTTATAATTAGACCATATGTGATAAACTTTGGAACAAAAATCAGAACCGCCTCCAGGTACAGTGAACCGATACCGCAACCGGAGGAACGTGAGATGGGAATGCTGGTTTCAGGACACTGGTCCGAAATCGATACCGAGCTGAAAGGCGGGCGATACTCAAGAGCTGCAAGTACGCGGTCGATAGCGGATATATCCCGAACCGCTTCGACACTCATTGCTGAACCGGGGCGCTTCATCCTGATTGCTTCATTCAGTTGTCCCTGGTCTCACCGTACGACCATCATGCGGACTCTCAAACGACTGGAAAGGCTTGTCCCTGTTCATATGGCACATGGTGATCGTATTCAGGGCTACGCCATAAACGGCGGCGCGCCCTGGCCGGTTCCCGGGACCAGCGCATCAATCGAGCATCTGCATGAGCTTTATACACTCGACGATGGATCCTACACTGGCCGCACGACGGTACCGGTGCTCTGGGACACGCGGACCTGCACGATCGTCAGCAACGATTCAGCCCAGATCATGCGGCTGTTCGACACTGCAAACCCGCAAAACGGACCCAGTGATGTGAGGTTTGCACCCGACGCAAAGAAACGTGAAATCGACGCCCTCAACGAGACGATCCATGCCGACGTCAATAACGGGGTCTACCGGGCGGGGTTTGCTCAATCGCAGGCGGCCTACGATGAAGCGGTCAACGCGGTCTTCGCACGGTTCGATGATCTGGAGGCGAGGTTGACCGACAATCGGTTCTTGCTGGGAAACCTGATTTCGGAGCCGGACTGGCGGCTGTTTGCCACGCTCGTACGATTCGACGCCATCTATTACGTTCTCCACCGTTGCTGCAGACGACGGCTCATCGACTATCCCAATTTGTGGGCCTATGCCCGTGACCTCCATGCCTGGGATGGTATAGCGCAAACAATTGACCTGAATGCGGCACGCACGGCGAGCTTCCGCAACGACACTGTCAACAATCCGCACGGCATCGTACCACTGGAACCGCACATGGACTGGCGCGAAGCCCATGGCCGTGAACGCCTGGGGCCGATCATGATCGCGAGACGGGAGGGCAAACCCGAACCTCACATTCCGGCGGACGTCCCGTCCCAGGCGATTTGATGGAACCGTTGATGGCCATTGCCGGCGTCGTGTTCGTCGCCGTGATCTCGCCGGGGCCGAACAATATTATCGTGATGCGCAACGCTGCCATCCATGGATTGAAAGGCGCCGCCATCACGATTGGTTGCGTGGTGGGAGGCACTCTTGTGCTGCTCGGGTTTGTTGCATCGGGCGCCGCGCTCATCTTCCGTGCCGTTCCGGACCTTGCGTCAGCCGTCACGTTTACCGGCATCGGCTATCTCTGCTTTCTGGGTTTGAAAATGATGCTTGCCGAATACGGGCCGTCGCAACCTGCGTCCGTTTCGCGTGCCCAGCCATTTCCAGTTTCGGTCCTGGGACTGTTCAGTTTTCAGTTTCTCAATCCAAAGAGCTGGGTCATCGTCATGACGGCGATTTCACATGTGACAGGCCAGCAGGAACCCGTATCGTTTCCCGCAAGCCTGGTTCCGGTGTTTGTCGTTGTGCCCACGCTCTGCCTGTCGGTCTGGGCAATTGCAGGAGTCGCGCTGTCAGAAACCCTGAAACAACCACCCGTCCGGCGCTGGTTTGACCGGGTGATGGGCATTCTTCTCATTGTGTCCGGACTGATGCTGCTGCCCTGAAACACGTCACAGATGGGAAATTTGACAATTTGGCGCAGGAGAATGTCGCCACGGCCGAGGCAGCGCTGCTTGATGTTCTACTCATGGTTTTCGTTTGTGGAAAATCCAATATTGGGAAACCAAAACGGGTTTAACCATTTTGTTATTCTGTTGTGTGACAGATGTGTTAAATACACGTGCCGTGTCCCATCGAATCATATTGAAGTAACAAGCCACGACGCTCAGTGAATAAACACGAACAAAATATTGAGCCGTTCAATTTCCTCGAACTCTGTGGACACTCTTCATGAGTCAAAACAGTAGAACAGGAAATGAACAACCGGGTTCCACCTCGCGGATATCGCCGCTTTATTTGGGAGTCATATTTGTCGTCGTCGGATTTTCTCTGGCGTCCGTCAGCGACGGTATTTCAAAGCTTCTGACAACCGGTCTTCCGGTTCTTCTCGTTGTATGGGGAAGACTGGTGGTCAATGCCGCCTTGCTGGTGCCGACGTCGCTGGCGAAGCACGGGCGCAAGACATTTATTCCCGATCGTTTCGGCCTTCAGCTTATCCGCGCAGCCATGCTGACCGTGTCCATCGTGGCGTTCATCTGGGCCCTCTCCGGGATGCCGCTGGCGGACGCCCTGGCGATCGTTTTCGCATATCCGCTGGTGATCACCATGTTTTCGCCCGCCGTACTGGGCGAGCCAAGCAACAGATCGCACTGGTTGGCGGTGATTGTCGGGTTTGCAGGTGTCCTGGTGGTCATCAGACCGGGGTTCAATGCCATTGATTATCACGCATTGCTGGCGCTCTTGGCTGGTGCCGGATACGCAGGCACACTATTGATTACACGCCTGCTGTCGCGAACAGAACCGCCGCTTGTCACCCTCAGCTTCTCACTTCTGTTTGGTGCGCTTGCTCTGAGCATATCGCTTCCTTGGGTCTGGCAACCGATCTCGGTAGAGCAAATGGGACTGCTGTTTCTGAGTGGCGTGATTTCTGCGGCGGTCCACATTCTTATCAATCGTGCCTACACAATTGCTCCTGCGGCAACCCTTGCCCCGATCGGATATACAGAGATAATCGCCGCGACAGCCGTGGGGTATGTATTCTTCGGAGATTTTCCCGATATTGTCACCTGGCTCGGCATCGCGATCATCACGGGAAGCGGCATCTATATCGCGACGACCAAGAGCAGCTCCCAGGTCGGTGCGACCAGCACAACACTCTAGGATCTGTTGAAAAGCACGGTTGCAGCGACGGCGTGCTTTTCAACAGACCCTGAATCAAGAACATTGCATGACGCCGTCAAAGTTTCGTTGGCGAAAACGTTATCCTCGGGCGCACATGATCTCCAATGCCTGTGCTAACATCCCTTCCGTGTTGTGCGGCAAGGCAGGATGGCGCGGGGAAGTTCGGACGTTGGAAGCAATCCGGAAATTCTTCACAATAATTCGTCTGGGAATGGGCGCGGGTGTGTTCATTCTCGTTGCGACGTCAAGCGGGTTGCAGGGGCAGTCGGGCAGTGATGTCGACCTGGTACTCGTCCTAGCCCTGGACTGTTCTTCAAGCGTCGACGATGAGGAGTTTGCTTTGCAGAGAGACGGGCTTGCCCAGGCTTTCCGAAGCCAGCAGGTGGCGGCTGCAATTCAGGACGGCACGCTGGGAAGGATCGCCGTTGCTGTCGTGCAATGGTCGGGCTTTCGCGAACATGACGTCACACTTGACTGGCAGGTGGTTCATGACCGGGCGAGCGCCCTGAGCCTGGCAGATGGCATCGCCCAAATGCGCAGACGGTACCGGAATGGCGCCACGTCGATTTCACATGCAATCAAATACTCTACGGCGATTGTCCGGACCGGACGTTTCACCTCCGCGCGGCGCGTGATCGACATTTCGGGCGACGGCAAAAACAATGTCAACGAACAACCCGGCAGGACGCGCGACCAAACAGTCGCGGCGGGAGTCACGATAAACGGACTTGCCATACTCAACCGGACGGCTGATCTAGATGACTACTACCGGAAAAACGTCATTGGCGGGCCCAATTCGTTCCTGATCACCGCCAAGGACTTCGAGGCCTACCTGCTGGCGATCAAGAAAAAACTCCTCAGGGAAATCGCCGAACCGGCGGTGTCTTAGTGATTCGCCAACATCAGAAAAAAATCGAGTGTTGAGAAACCGTTAACATGGTTAATGCACGCCATCTCCAGCCCGTGACAGCAAAAATCATGTTTTCCGTGTCATGAAAGGCACAATCACGCACAAAATCGTGTGCGCAATCGCGCCACATGTTTGACAAACAATGGCCATAGATGGATAGTGCAACGTCTTAAGAAGAATAAGAATATTCAAGACTGCGAGTTCAAACAGGGGTCGAGTGGTAATGAATTGGGGGCCGCGGTGCGTTGCACTGCTCATCGTTCCTTTCAGTATGTCGGTTAGTTCGGATGTTTCGGCACTTTCATTGCGCGAAGCTGTCCAGCATACCGTGCATACCAACCCATCTATAGCATCGGCTCAGGCAGACCGCCTGGCGACGGGATTCGAATTGCGTCAGGCGCAAGGACGTTTGCTGCCGCAGATCGATCTTTCAGCGGATGTTGGGTATCAGAAAATTGACCGGCCAAACGGTTTGGGCGCCGATGTCAACGACCGATGGTTTGCCCGTGAGCAAGGTACCATCAATGTCCGTCAAGTTCTGTTCGACGGCTGGGATCGCGCCAACGACATTTATAAAAACGCAGCACGTCTGGACGCCTCCGCATGGCGGCTTCTCGAGCGATCCCAGGCTTTGGGTTTGAACGCTGTAGAAACCTATATCGACGTGCGCCGGTACACCCGTCTGGTTGAAATTGCTGTCGACAATGTCCGACGTCATAAATCGATCCTGCGAGTTGTCGCCGAGCGACGCGACGGCGGCAAGTCTTCAGATGGTGAAGTGAACCAGGCAAGACAGCGGGTTGCCGCCACGGAAGCGGCGGTTGCGGAAATCAAGCAGGCCCTGCTTGAATCCAGAGCCCGGTTCCTGCAGGTGATCGGCCGCAAGGCCGGGCGCACCCAGGTTGTTCGTTTTCCCAAGCGCCTGCCCAGAACCAAATCCGGTGCGGTCAAGGTAGCCATTACGGACAATCCGACAATTCGCGCAGCCGAAGCGGATATCGATGTTGCCCGCTACGAGCGCGATCAGAACAATTCAGCCTATTTCCCTCAAGTATCTCTCGAAGGAACCGGAATATTCGGCAATGATGTCAATGCAACCCCTGGCAAGAGCGAAGACCTGTTCGGCCGTGTGGTGGTTTCCTGGAACATCTTCGACGGCCTCATTACAACCAACCGGAAGCGCGCACTGACTGCACGGTGGGGTCAGGCGCAAAAGGAACGGGACGCGCGCGTTCGCGAAGTTCGCGAGTCCGTGGAGCGGGCCTGGGCGTCCTACACTCAGGGCGGCGAGCGGGTAAAGTCGTTCCGCAAGCAGGAAAAACTCAACCGGGATCTCGTCAAGTCCTATCTCGAGGAGTATCAGCTTTCCAAGCGGACGCTGCTCGATCTCCTGGACTCGGAGAATGCTCTGTTTCAAAGCCGCATCCAGCTTTCCAGTGTGTATGCCGTGCATCTGTTCTCGTCTTATCAGTTGCTCGCCAGCATGGGTGATTTGCTGGAGCGGCTCGGCGTCGTTCCCCCCGCAGAGGTGGTCGCCGATCATCGTGTCCAAAGCCAGAAGAGCTTCGGCATTTTCAAAATCGACATAGAGCCGCTGCGAAAACAGTAGTTCGCGGCGGTATCGTCCCGATGCAACCCTCTACCTTGCCGGAGACGAATTATGAATGTGCTACAGGGAATTGATGGAGCGTCGCCGCCGTCGGAGGCCGGGACAGCCACAGGTGATTCAGACCTGGCGGCCGCCCTGGAGGACGCGTCCGGTGTCCGCGACGACGCCCTGCTTGCGTGCCTGGGGTACATTGCCCAGAGTTTGGGGAAACCTGTCTCCTATCGTGCCGCTCTTCATGGACTGCCCCTGAACGATGGGCGTCTCACGCCCGGTCTGGTCCCGCGTGCCGCCCAAAGGCTCGGGCTGCTGGCCAAACTGGTTCAACGCTCGATTTCAAAAGTCCCTGCTCTCGTCGCGCCCTTTATCGTATTATTTGACAGCGGTGACGCCTGTGTCGTCATTCGCCGGACGGCCTTGCGCCGTTTGGTTGTTGTGTTTCCACTGGTATCGGACAAGCCGCGGACGATTTCGCAATCCCGCCTGCAAAAAGATGCGTCGGGCTATCTGTTCTATGTGACGGCTGAGGCTACAGAAGAGGACGCCAAGTCCGGCAGGAACCAGGCGAAACCGAAACGCGGACACTGGCTCTGGTCGGCTGTGTCCCATTTCTGGCCATCCTGGATTCAGATCGTTTTTGCCGCCCTGGTGCTGAACTGTCTGGGACTGGCGTTTCCCCTGTTCGTGATGAACGTCTATGACCGGGTCATTCCGAACCTTGCGATACCGACCTTGATCGCCCTGGGAACCGGTGTGGTGATTGCCATCGGTTTTGACTTCCTTCTGAAGCAGTTGCGCGCCGTAGTGCTTGACCGTACGGGCCGGCGCGTGGACATGAAGGTGGCCTCCGACATCTTCGAGCATGCCCTGGGCATCTCGATGACCGAGCAGACCGGTTCGGCGGGTGCCATTGCCAACCAGATCAGGGAGTTCGAGTCGGTCCGGGACTTTTTCACGTCATCCGCGATCATTGCGGTGACGGATCTCCTCTTCATCGGCATTTTCATAACGGTTCTGTGGCTGATTGCCGGGCCGATCGCCCTGGTCCCGTTGCTTGCCGTGCCCATCGTACTCCTGGTCACGCTGCTGGTTCAGGTGCCGCTGTCGAAATCTGTTCGCGATACTCAGATGCAGGCGTCGCGCCGCCATTCAATTCTGGTCGAATCCCTGATCGGCGTTGAAACCATCAAGACGGTATCCGCGGAAGGCGTGATGCAACGCCGCTGGGAAAATGCCGTCGCGGCCACCGCCCGGGCCAACACGACCATGAAGTTCTGGTCGTCAATGGCGATATATTTCACGGCCACGGTCCAGCAGAGTGTCGGCGTCGTCATTATCTTCTGGGGCGTGTTTCTGGTGGCCGACGGGGCATTGACGGTCGGCGGACTGATCGCTGCAAACATCCTTTCGGGCCGGGTGCTGGCGCCGCTCGGCAACATTGCCCAGACCTTTGCCCGGGCGCAGCAGGCGTTTGTTGCCATGCGCGGCCTGACTCAATTCATGGCGCTGGCGCGCGAACGGCCCGATACGCTGTCGAGCGGGCGGCTGATCAAAGAGGGGACGATCGAGTTCCGGGACGTGGGCTTTGCCTATCCCGGCGCCGGTTCCGATACGCTCAGTTCACTGAATTTCAAGATCGCCGCCGGCGAGCGGGTCGGGATCATCGGGCGGGTGGGCTCCGGCAAGACGACTGTAGGCAAACTGATTTGCGGACTTTATCCGGCAAGTTCGGGAACACTGCTGATCGACGGTGTGGATGCCCAACACTATGAGACTGCAGACCTGCGCGCCGAAGTCGGCTTCGTTTCCCAGGATCCGGAACTTTTCGCGGGAACCATTCGCGACAACATTGTGCTCGGCAAACCGACCGCGCGCGAGGACGAGATTGCCGAAGTGGTGGAGTTGTCTGGCGTCGACGGATTCACAGCAACACACCCCAACGGCCTTTCATTGACGATCGGAGAACGCGGCCAGGGACTGTCAGGCGGACAGAAGCAAGCTGTGGCCCTGGCGCGCATGTTGTTACGCCGGCCCAAGGTCCTGTTTCTCGACGAACCCTCAAGTGCCATGGACACGGCGACGGAAACCACACTCATCGAAAAACTCAAGAGCCATGTCGACGATGACAGCACCCTCATTGTCTGCACCCATCGCGGTACGTTTCTTGAAGTCGTCGACCGGCTTCTCGTCATTGAAAACGGGCAGCTCGTGGCCGATGGCCCCAAGGACCGGGTGCTCGAGGCGCTGCGCAGCAAAAGCCTGCGAACGCCGCCATCCGGACCACCGGCAGGTGATGGCTCATGATCGGCCACGAAGAATTCGACTTTGCCAATGACGTGAAAGCGGCAATGGAGGAGCGTTCTCCACGCACAGCCTGGACCCTGATTTCCGTGATCGCCGCAATCCTGGCCGTCGGCCTGACCTGGGCCTGGATCGCAACGCTTGAAGAAGTCACCTCGGGGTCGGGTCGGGTCGTGCCGTCCAGCCAACTGCAGATGGTGCAAACTCTGGAAGGTGGCATTGTCCAGGAAATTCTCATCAGGGAAGGCGATTCGGTCGAGAAACAGCAGGTATTGATGCGCATTGACGATACCGGATTTGCGTCACGGCTGGGCGAGCTGAACCAGCGCCGCCACGCCCTGCGCGCGGAAATGGCGCGGCTCACGGCGGAGGCGGAAGAGAAAGACACCTATGCGCCCGACCCCGAGCTTGAGAAACTGGTACCCGACACGGTTGCCTCCGAACGCCGTGTTTTTGCAGCGCGGAAACGCAAATATGCCGACGACCTGAATATCCTGCGCCAGCAACTGATCCAGAAGGAACAGGAACTGCGGGAGTTGCAGGCGCGCCGTTACAAGCTTGAGCAAACGGCAAAGCCATTGATGCGCGAACTCGACCTGACCAAACGCCTGATGGATCGCGGTGTGGTGCCTGAAGTCGATCTGCTCAGGCTTCAGCGCCAGGCGGCCGAAGTCAATGGCGACCTGGCTATTGTGGTGGCGTCCCTGCCCCGCGCCGAATCCAGCATATTGGAGTCGCGCTCGAGGATGGAAAACCTGACCGCGTCGTACGGGCTTGAGGCACGCGAACGCATGACCAAGGTACGCGGCGAACTGGCGGTGATCGTGGAATCGCTGAAAGCCGCCCAGGACCGGGTTACCCGCACTCTGTTAAGGTCGCCGGTGCGCGGCATCGTCAACAAGCTCAACGTCAACACCGTAGGTGCCGTCCTGCGGCCCAGCCAGGACATCATCGAGATCGTGCCGCTGGACGATACCCTGCTGATCGAAGCGCGGATCCGGCCTCAGGACGTGGCTTTCATCAGTCCCAAACAGAAGGCGAGCATCAAACTGACGGCCTATGATTTTGCCGTTTTCGGCGGCCTCGACGGTGAAGTGGAGCGGATCAGCGCCGACACCATCACCGATGAACGCGGCGAGACGTTTTACCGGGTGATGTTGCGCACGGACCGCAACTATCTGCAAAATGGATCGAAGCGGCTTCCGATTATTCCCGGCATGGTGGCTCAGGTCGATGTTCTGACCGGCGAGAAAACCGTGCTTGACTACCTTCTCAAACCGATTAACCGGGTCCGGAACGAAGCGCTTCGCGAACGCTGATCAGCGACAGGGAACCACGATCCGGGCCATCCAACACGTTGAGGCCTCCTAAAGTGCAGGACACCGTAATGACGACAGGCGACGAGACAAAGAGAAATGGAATCGACGGCAGCGAGACCTCCGGCGAGAAACCCGAGCCCGTCTTTTCGATGGACAGCTCGCGGGGATTTTCCGAGTGGCTGGCGGGACAGAATGCGTCCCTGGCCTTCACCACCTACCAGGTCGGCAAGCTGTTTTTTGTCGGCACAGATGGCGATCGTAAACAATGGGTCTTCAACCGGAATGTCGGCCGCTGCCTCGGCATGGCCGTATCGGACAACAGCCTTTGGGTGACCAGCGACATCCAGGTCAACCGGTTCGAGAATGCGCTGCTGGCGGATCAGAAGACCGCTGAAGGCTATGACGCGGTCTATGTGCCCCAGGCGGCGTTCTATACCGGCGACCTGGACATTCATGACTTTGCGATTGCGAGCAATGGTCTGCCGTTGTTTGTGAACACCCTTTTCAACTGTGTCTCCACGGTCAGCCTGACCCACAGTTTTGTACCGGTCTGGCAGCCCGGCTTCATTTCCAGGATGGCGGCCGAGGACCGTTGCCATCTCAACGGTCTGGCTCTGGTCGATGGCGAACTTGGCTATGTGACGGCGGTTTCGGACAGCGACACGTTCGACGGCTGGCGCGATCATCGCGATGACGGCGGCATCGTAATGGATGTGCGTACCAACGAGGTCGTGTGCAGGGGGTTGAGCATGCCCCATTCGCCGCGCTGGCACGATGGCAAACTCTGGTTGCACAATTCAGGCACCGGCGAGTTTGGGACCGTGGATACGGACAAGGGTGTCTTCGAGCCGGTGTGTTTTTGCCCCGGTTATCTGCGCGGTCTGACATTCGTCGGCGGTTATGCCGTCATGGGACTCTCGAAGCCGCGCGACAACAAGACATTTTCCGGTCTGGCGCTGGACAAAGCCCTGTCGGAGCGCAAGGTGGAGCCGAGATGCGGGCTTTACGTGGTGGATCTCAAGAGCGGTGATGTCGCGCACTCCCTGACGATGGGCGGTATTGTCTCGGAACTCTATGATGTTGCTGTGATTTCCGGCACCCGACAGCCCGTCGCTTTTGGCCCCAACAGCCCCGAACTCAAGACGACGATTTCGATAGGAGACGCGCCGGCGTAACATCTGGCGACTGCAGATATCCTCCCGGTTCAGCTTGCTGAACGCGTTAACTTTTCGATCACGAAAACGTTAACCGTCCGAATTGTGGATAATTTCGGATCGTTAATAAAAACGCGAACAAAATCAACGTCTTCTCTGGACACTGTGATCTAGATCACATAGGCTAGAGTGTTAATTGTGTATGATGGTTTCTGGAGTCGAATCATAGACAATTTCGGAGGCACTCCTCGGGGGAATCTGGATGGCCAAGTTTGTATCGGACACACCCGGTTCGAATGCGCAAAAGATCATAACGCTCAAGGCGGACGGTCAGACCGTTGTCGTGCCCGACGCCTATTTGATGGCGATGGGCGACTACGACCGGTCGGGCGACGACCTGCTGATCGTTGGCGAAGACGGCACCGTCATCGTCATTGTCGGCTATTTTGCGCTGGAAACACCGCCTGACCTTGTCAGCGAGCAAGGCGCTGTTATTACAGCAGAAATTGTCGCTGCCCTCACGGGTCCCCGGGCGCCAGGCCAGTACGCCCAGGCAGGTACGCCTGACGGGTCAACACCAATCGGCACGGTTGCGTCGGTCGAAGGCACGGTCACCGCCCAACGCACCGACGGCACGGTCGTCGAGCTGAAAGAAGGCGACCCCATCTTCCAGGGCGACGTGCTGCAGACCAGCGACGACGGCGCCATCGGCATCGCCTTCATAGACGATTCGACATTCTCGCTTTCGCCCAATTCCCGCATGGTCATCAACGAACTTGTCTACGATCCTGCCAGCACGGCCAATTCCATGGTCGTGAACGTGGTCCAGGGCACGTTTGCGTTTGTTGCCGGCAAGGTAGCCCCCAGCGGCGGCATGGAAGTCCAGACGCCGGTGGCGACCATGGGCATTCGCGGCTCGTCCGGCGGCGGCGTCGAGGTCGATACGGCAAACGCCAAGCTGATCAAAGTCGAGGGCGATATTTTCCTGATCGGCAATGACGGCACCAATTACGGCCAGCTTGACGACGGCGCGGTGATCACGCTTCAGACCGGCGGCACGGTGACGATCGGTCAGGCCAGCCAGGCCGATCTGGATTCGATCAACCAGAACCTGAGCCGGGCCCAGAACGTCCAGCAGAAGATCAACGAATCCCGCGCCGCCGACGAAGCAAAACAGGAAGCAGCCGAAGCATCGGAGTCCGCCGACGAGGCAGCCGCGGAAGCAGCGGCCGCCGAAGCGGCAGCCGCCGAAGCAGAGGCCGCGGCAGCGGCAGAAGCCGCGGCCGCCGAAGCGGCAGCAGCCGAAGCAGAGGCCGCGGCAGAGGCCGCAGCAGCAGAAGCCGAAGCGGCCGCAGAAGCTGACAAGGCTGCAGCGGAAGCAGCGGCAGCCGAGGCAGAAGCAGCAGCGGAAGCAGCAGCAGCGGAAGCGGAAGCCGCAGCAGCGGCTGCGGAAGCCGCAGCGGCAGAAGCGGAAGCTGCAGCAACGGAAGCAGCGGCAGCCGAGGCTGCAGCTACCGAAGCGGCGGCTGCAGAATCGGCTGCGGCAGAAGCCGCAGCAGTTGCGTCAGCGGCGGTTGCAACAGAAGCGGCAACGACGATCAGCCCGCCGCCGGCCGCTGAGACCTCACCACCGGCTTCGCCGCCGGCTGCCGATTCGTCACCACCACCTCCCGCACCACCGCCGCCGGAAGCGCCCCCACCACCGCCGGATCCAATTGTCGAATCACCTCCACCGCCAACAAATGTGGCGCCTGTCATCAACAATCTGGGCGCGGCTGACACCTTTGTCTTCACGGAGGGTGATGGGGCGACCGTCATCGACCGTGGCACGCTGGGCACCGTTACGGACGGGGATTCAGCTGATTTCAACGGCGGCACCCTGACGGTATCCATCGGCGCCGGTTCACTTGCTGAAGATGTTTTCGGCATAGACATCGCCAATGTCACCCTGTCGGCAGGCGTTACTGTCGGCTCAATCGTTTCCGTCGGCGGCAATGCCATCGGCACGATCTCGGGCGACGGCAATGGCGGCGCTCTGGTGATCGACCTCGATACCGACGAGGCCACACCCGCAACCGTCACAACACTGTTGCAGTCAATCAGCTACAACAATACCAGCACGGATCCGAACGCGACCCCGCGCAGTGTCAACTTCACGGTCACCGACGGTGATGGCGGCACATCGACCGCAGCAACGGTGCCGATTACGATCCTGCCCGTCAGTGCCGACCCGGTGATCAACAATCTGAACGGTGACGCGCTCATCTATTTCGAAGATGACGGCGCCCAGATTATCGACGAGGGAACTGCGGCAACGATCACGGATGGCGACAGCGCCGATTTCTCAACCGGCACACTGGCCGTCGTGATCACGTCCGGTGGAACGCCGGTGGAAGATGTGCTCAGCATCGATACCACCGGTGCTGTCTCTGTCGCAGGCGCGACCGTTTCTGTCTCCGGCACGGCCATTGCCACCATAACCAATGACGGCGACGGCCAACCGCTGTCCTTCATCTTCAATGCCAATGCGACACCGGCCAACGTGTCGACGCTGTTGCAGGCGCTGACCTACGAAAACAGCAACACTGTCGACCCGGATGAAGCGGAACGGACGCTGACGACAACGCTGACCGATGGCGACGGCGGCACGACCAATGTGACGTCGACCGTGAGTGTCACCGCCGTCAACGACGAGCCAACGCTGGTGGTGGGGACGAATAACAACCCGACGTTTTTCGAGGGTGGTTCTGCTGTACCTCTGTTCTTCTTGGCAACAGCGTCGACGATCGAGGGCGGACAGACGTTTACAGGCCTGACAGTGACGGTGACCAACGTTTCGGGCACCACGGACGAAATTCTGGCCATCGACGGTTCTAACGTTACCCTGAATAACTTGAATTCGGGAACGACGACGACAAACGGCCTGACCTTCAACGTCAGCGTGGTCGGCAACACGGCAACAGTTACCCTGACCGGCGGCGCATTGACCGAGACCGAAACCCAAACGCTGGTCGAGGGCCTCGCCTACAGCAACGCCGGCGATAATCCGTCGGCTGCCGGCGCTACGCGCGTGGTGACCATCACGGAATTGGTGGATGACGGCGGTGATGACAACGGCGGCGACGATACGGTTGACCTGGCGATCGCCTCGACGGTAACAATTTCGCCGGCCAACGATCTGCCGGTGATTGACCTTGACTTCGATAACGACAGCGGGGCAACCGGCAACGACTTCGACGGCGCGTTTACCGAAGGCGGCGGCGGTGTTGCCATCGGCGACATCGTCGATCCGGACATCACGATCACGGACGCGGACGATACCAACATCGATTCGGCCACGATCACCTTGACCAACCGTCCCGACGGTGCGTCTGAGAATCTGTCTGTCAACGGCGCTTTGCCCGGAGCCATCACGACGACTGGTTACAATGCAACCACCGGAGAGCTGACCCTGACTGGCACCGCGACACTTGCCCAGTACCAGACCGCCATTGGCCAGATCCGATACAACAACACCAGTGATGATCCCGATACGGCCAACCGCATTATTGAGGTTACTGTCAACGACGGCGACACCGACAGTGCGGCCGCCACGGCAACACTGACGGTAACACCGGTCAATGATCCGCCGGCAATCGATCTCGATGGCGATGACGACAGCGGTGCATCCGGTAACAATTTCAACGGTGCCTTCATCGAAGGCGGCGGCGGCGTAGCAATCGGCGACATCGTCGATCCTGACATCGCGATCACCGACCCCGACGACACCAATATCGAGTCGGCAACGATCACGCTGACTGCCCGGCCTGATGGCGATGGGGTGGAGAGCCTTTCGGTGCTTGGTGGCTTGCCTACCGGCATCACGACCGCCGGCTACGTCCCGGCGACCGGGGTTCTGGTTCTGACAGGGTCGGCATCGCTTGCCGACTACCAGACGGCAATTGGCCAGATCCGATACGACAACACCAGCGATACGCCGAATACGGCCAACCGCATTATCAATGTCGTCGTCAATGACGGCGATGTCGATAGTGCGACAGCGATCGCAACCTTGACAGTGTCGCCGGCCAACGACGCACCGGCGATCGATCTCGATGGCGACGACGACAGCGGGGCGACAGGCAACGACTTCGACGGCGCGTTTGTCGAAGGCGGCGGCGGTGTTGCCATCGGCGACATTGTCGATCCGGATATCACCATCACCGACGCTGACGACACTAACATGGAGTCGGCGACGATCACGCTGACGAACCTGCTGGATGCGGGACTGGAGACCCTGTCCGTCCTTGGCGGGCTGCCCGGCGGCATCATCGCGGGCGCATTTGATACGGTCACGACAGCCGGTCAAGGCGTGCTGACCCTGACCGGTTCAGCGAGCCTGGCCGACTACCAGACGGCAATCGGCCAGATCCGATACAACAACACCAGTAACGATCCCAACGCTACCGACCGCGTCATTAATGTTGTGGTCAACGACGGCGACGCCAGCAGTTCGCCTGCGGCTGTCGCAACCTTGACGATTACGCCGGTCAACAACGAACCGGCGCTGACGTCAGTGGCCGTTGACCCGACCTTTACTGAAGGCGGCAGCGCGCAGGGGCTGTTCTTGACAACGTCGGTCACGACCGTTGAGGCCGGCCAGACATTGACCAGCCTGACCCTGACGGTCACGAATGTCTCGGGAGGGCCTGACGAAACGCTGACGATTGACGGCACCAACATTTCCCTCAACAACAGCGGCGGCACCACGGCAACCAACAGCCTGACGTTTACAAGCACACTCGCCGGTTCCACCGCGACGATCGTCCTGACCGGCGGGACCCTTTCTGAGGCCGAAGCCCAGACGCTGATTGACGGCATCGCCTACAACAACCTGGAAGGCAACCCGACAGGATCAGGCGCCACCCGCGTCGTCACAATCACCGAACTGGTGGATAGCGGCGGCACGGCGAACGGCGGCGACGACACAGCTGCAATTGGCCTTGCCTCGACGGTAACGGTGAACGGTGTCAACGATGCGCCCGAAATCGAGCTGGACCCTGAAGAAGGCGGCGACTTTAACGGCGACTTCGTTGAAGATGGTGGCGGCGTTGCGATCGACGACGGCGGCACTACTGCAATCTCAGATGTCGACGACACCAACATCGAGTCGGCGACGATCACGTTGATCAACCGGCCCGACGGCGGTCTGGAGAATCTTTCTCTCGAAAGTGCCCTGCCCGCCGGTATTACCGAGACGGCCTATAATCCGACGACCGGCGAACTGATTCTTACGGGCTCGGCGTCCCTTGCCGACTATCAGACCGCCATCGGCCTTGTCCGCTATGACAATTCCAGCGATGACCCGGATACAAGCGACCGCACGATCGAAGTGGTTGTCAACGACGGCGATCTTGACAGTGCCGTGTCAACCGCGACCCTGACGGTAAATCCTGACAACGATCAGCCGACGATCGACCTCGACGGTGACGATGACAGCGGCGCAACAGTCAACGACTTCAACGGTGCGTTTACGCAAGGCGGTGGCGGCGTCGCCATCGGCGATATCGTCGACCCGGACATCATCATCACCGATCCCGATGACACAAATATCGAGTCGGCGACGATCACGCTTACCAACCTTCTGGACGCGGGGCTGGAGACCCTGTCCGTCAACGGCGTGCTGCCCAGCGGAATCACGGCGGGCGCCTTTGACACGGTTTCCGTCGCCGGTCAGGGCATTCTTACCCTGACCGGTTCCGCGACGCTTGCGGAATACCAGACGGCAATCGGCCAGATCCGCTACAACAACACGAGCGTTCCCCCCACCACGACCGACCGGGTTATCGACGTCATCGTCAATGACGGCGACAATGACAGCGATACAGCAACCGCCACGATTACGGTCACGGCTGCCAACATTGCGCCGACCATTGCCAACCTGGACGGCGACAGCGTCGACTTCACCATTGGCAACGCACCTGTCCTTATTGAGCAAGGTGTCGACGCCATCGTCGCGGATGCGGACTCCACGGATTTCGACACCGGTACGCTGACCGTATCGTTCACGGCGGGCGGAGTCGCGGCAGAAGACGTGCTGGCGATCAACAACGGCACGCCGTCGACAGGCGCCGGTGTCGTCAGCATCAGCGGTTCGGATGTTCAGATCGGCAACGGGGCCACGGCGACTGTGTTCGGCACATTTGCCGGCGGCACCGGTAATGCCGATCTCGTCGTTACCTTCAATGCCAACGCGTCGCCGGCGGCAGTACAGGCGCTGGTGCGGGCGATCACTTTCGAGAATACAGACAACGTCACCCCGACAATCGGCGCGCGGACTGTCAGTTTTGTCCTGACCGACGGCGACGGCGGCACGTCGGTGACATCCGAAGCGACAGTCGGCGTCACGACGCCGGCGTTTGCCGCGATCCCGCTCTCCAGCCTCAATGGCGACATCGGGTTTACGCTGGATGGCAATGCTTCTGACTATGGAGGATACACCGGCACTTCCGTTTCGTCGGCCGGTGACATCAACGGTGACGGCTTTGACGATGTTATCGTTGGAGGGCCCCGATACGGACAATACGGTGCTAACCTAAGCTTCGGGCAAAGCTATGTGGTGTTCGGCAAGGATACAGCCTTTGCAACGAACAACAATCTTGACGGATCGTTCCTGGACGGCACCGGCGGGTTTATCATTTCCGGCATTGACGACAGCGATTTCAGCGGCAGCTCCGTTTCGGCTGCAGGCGATGTCAATGGCGACGGCTTCGACGACCTCATCGTCGGTGCATCCTACGCC
>JAJFHC010000040.1 GCA_021775835.1 Hyphomicrobiales bacterium
CAATCATCGGCGGATATTGCAGCCGATCGGTAACATCCCGCCTGCTGAAGCCGAGGAGCGATATTACGCTATGCAGGACAAAGTCCCCATGGCAGCATAACTTAAACCAAACAGCCTCCGACAATCCCGGTGCGGTTCAAAAGAACCATTCCGTCGCAGCGATAGAGATGGGCTAGCTGACACAAATCAATTCAGCATCAAGGGAGTTAAGTCTGCCCGCCAAAATTGTGTGGTCCTTTGGCCGACACTCGCCGCTTACGAGAAACATTGGTACCTGAAGAGGATTATGTGATGCCGGACTATTGGATTGGATAAGTTCCAATTTGGAAACAGCATGGTCTCGACCCGGGTATGCTCCTTCCTTCTGCATGAGGTATGCGAAGTGCGCCGCCGCAGCCATTCTTTCTAGAGACTTATAGGAGTCGAAATATTGACCTTGGCCTGAACCGGCGATGCTATAAACGTCGTAGTGACCGCTACGTCGGGTTATGCCTTCTTCCCTAAGGTCCCTGAGGTCTGACTCCGTTTCGATTAACGCGGCTAACTGGGCGTCTCGATATACAACGATGTCGATTAGTCGCCGATGTTTTGTTTCCTCTATCAAATGGGTTTCCTTGGTTCGCCAAACAGGCATGCCGGATTGGAGGAACCCAGAACTATCCTCCTGATCTGTATCGAAACCGGCATCAGTTAGAGCATCGGCTACAGAGCCTTTCAAAATTTTTTCACCAATCTTTTCGCCCGCAACAATGGGACTGAGAGTTTCCTCAATAACGCTTCGGATTGTCGCTTGATGATTCAACATCCGTTTGAATCCCGTTAAAATGTCAGGGGCAAAAGTTTGCCTATGATTTCGCAGCGTTGACTGACAGTCAATATAAGTCGTCTTCGGCCTTCGGTGTGGAAAGCACCCTGAGAAGCCCGTCAGCGGGCGCTCATATCTAAGGTAGACGGAGCCAGAAACCCTTTCCCGGCGCTCTGAGTCATTTCGAATCGACAATATGACCCTATCTATGTTCTTATTTTGTTCTGAGTCGATTAGGAGAGCGTCATGAGCGGAAAATATCACGTCGTGTTTGAGAAGGCAGACGGGACACATGAGAAGATCGACAACCTGATTGATTGGCCTAAACCGATTGGAGACAAGACAGTCGCTGACTTGCTGCCTGTATATGAGTTTTTTGGCGACTATTATCGTTGCGCCATTGTTGACGCTACATATCGAACCCTCACGTATCGCCCTGTGACGGTCGCGAAGGTAGAAGCGCGATAGGGTGATATAACAAGATGGCACCACAAATTTGTAACAAACATGCTGTCAAAGACGAGGATCTCTTGGAGGGCCAAATATGTGAGAGGGTTTCATGTTTAGATACACCGAACGCCCCCAAGTGCCTCCGTATTGTATTCCATGCAATCGACATAATCACACGCGAGGTTTGATATTTTGTGGTTATTGTTTCTCTCCAAAGCGAAATAGTTGAATGGGCGAAGCGAGGAAAAAGAAACGAAAGCTTTTGGACCGCCTACAAGACGATCAACCATACTGCGTGTTTTGTGGTGGTGAGACTTGCGGCACGACGGTCGATCATTTACCCCCTAGGATAATGTTTAACCAACGTCATAGACCGAAGGGTATGGAGTTCTTGGCATGCGAAGAATGCAATTCTTCGTCTAGCCTCGACGAGCAGATAGTTGGCTTGTTATGTAGAATGTACCCCGATGCGAAAACCGAAGAGGAGCAGGCAGAAGTTCGAAGGCTTTTTCAAATGATCAGCAACAATCATCCGGGCTTGCTGGAAGAATTGCGTCCCAGTTTGCGGCAGAGAAAGGCGGCGCGGAAATCTCAGCATCTCATTCCCGACGATGCGCGAGGTGTTTTTAATGCCAATGGCCCATTGCTGAATCACGCGCTCAGTCGATTTGCAGCGAAGATGGGTTTGGCGCTGCATTTTCATGAGACGGGTCGAATTGTTCCGCATACAGGTTTAGTTACAGTCAGATGGTATTCGAACATGGAAGCCTTCACGGGAGTAATTCCAGATGAGTTCCTTAGACGACTTGGCCCGCCGAAAACGCTGAAACAAGGTAAGTTCGAAGTCCCCGACCAGTTCCTGCTTTCCAGTATGGTCAGTGAAAAGGGTTTGATGAGCGCCCACATGGCAACATTCCGCGTCTCCTTTGCAGCAGTGGCTTTCGTCGCTGTCGATGAAAGTGCTGTACATGATCGTTTCTCATCTAACTCATTTCGACCGGGTTTTCTTTGTGAGGTCGACGGGAATCAGTGACAATCTTTTGGGTATACCCTACCGAGACAATGCCGTGAGATGCCCTGCTTCTCTTATGAGGTGCGTCGACTTAAGTCAGAAGGCGCAAGTTCGTCGAAGATTGCCCAACAGTTAGGCTTTGGGCGGGCTTCGGTCTATCGCTCTCTCACGAAGTGAGGAACCGCCCGAATTCATGCCCCAGACACCCGATAGCGACGGGACTGGCACCGTGTACATTCTAGTACGTCGAATGTTCCCAATGAATGTTGCATGTCATGGGGCAACCACAATCATCCTGCAACTGGCCGAGGTCGCCGCGAACATACCCAACAGCCAAAGCCGCCAGCCGGAGAAAGTACCAAGAACTGTGGACTTGGAAAAAGGAGACCACCATGCCAACATCATCTCATCAATCAATCCCATTTGGGGATGTCAGATTAGGGATAGCAGATTGATGCCGTCAGACCAGACCTGTTCAACTGGGTGGATATACATCATGCAGTCTGAAGGTTGGCCTGCCCAATACCTGAAGATAGGTAAGACCAGTCGAGACCCAGACATTCGGGCCAAGGAGCTGTCCAACACTTCCGTTCCCGAACCTGTGAAAGCCGTGTGGCGATTCAAAGTTACTCAGTTAGATTCTGCAGAAAATACAATTCATCAGGCGCTTGTTCAATATAGAGTCAATAAAGATAGGGAATTCTTTAATATTCCACTATCCAAAGCGATTTTAATTTGCAATAAACATTTGGAAAATTTTGCAGTAGAAGATATCGACGTTCAAATAATTGATAAGATATACTATATTTATACCTATCTTGCTGACATAAAAAGCTCTCAATATGGTGAATTCAGCAAGCTTGGAATTGCCTATATGGAAGTGACCAATTTCAAAAAGACGATTATGAGACATTATCAGGCGCATGAAGTCAATCTACATATGGGATTTCGTATAAGATTGAATCGCGGCATAACTTATAATCAGTGTAAAAAGCTGATTACAGAATTAAATAATGACGTTGTAAATAAAGTATACAGCCATTCATTTATGGGTTTAATAGAAATTAATGACGATTTGACAACAAATAAAAAAATCGCATCAGCTAATATATTAGAGTTTTCGAAATATGCTGAGATTTTTATTAAAAAATTCGATTATAATTTGAAAAAACCAGCAGCAGACTTCTAATTCGAGCGTGACCGAGTTGCGTATTATAATTCCGGCGTTGACACCTTAATGTTTGCCTTATTATTCGATCATCGAACGGGGGCTCAATAGCAGACTGATCGATTCAGCTTCGTTGGCGCAGTCAGGTTTTACTCCGGCAATCACGGCAATAATATTTCGTTGCTCATGGTGCCAAATGAAATAGTGACCTTAATAACGCCTTTTGGTTTTGCCGGGGCGTCGGGTGTACACGGGTGGCAACCCCAAGATTGTTGACGCCAACTCGGCTTATCTGGCGCAAACGGTTCCTATCGTCCGTATACGGCTGAAACAGGCTGGTGTCCGGATGGGGTCGGTCCTCAGTCAGGTATTTGCCGATCACTGATTTTCCGGTTCACGCTGATTTTCTAGAGGTTTCGATGGCCTCTTCCGTGCCGTCCTCGAGAAGCTTCCGGGCAAAGCCCTCGACCAGTCTGACAGTCTTCGGATCTCGGTGGCGGTAGACCGGTTTGCCGTTCGAATCAAGACCCGCTTGGGCGTCCCACGCCACAACCTGATCACGAATGGTCTGGTCAGACACAACGGTAACGGTCAAGCGTCGCAGCACGTCTGGGTCGACGATTGCGTCGTCGTGGGGCCCCATGACGTTAAGGAGTATATGCTCACAGCAGTACCGCACACTGAGCAGGACGCGGGCCTGATGCTCCGACATCCATTCCGGAGCAGGACGGCCAAGAAAGGACTGCACTACGATCTGCTGGCCCGTCGTGATGCTCCCCGGTTCTCCCCCCAGCGGTCTCAATATCTGCCGTAACTTCTGCCCCCGTCTAGCCGGTGTGTCGGCTTTCTGTGCCGCGGTGACCTGCCAGTCGGTCTCGGGCCGCAACGGGGTCCTGAGACTGCTGCTCCGTCGAGGCGTCGCATCGACTTCCAAATCGTGGGTATTGTCCGGCGTCCGGGTGTTGTGTTCTTCGGATTCCAGCACCGCTGCGCTTTGGTCCTTGAGACCAGCGGGCACATCAGGAATTTGCTGATGGCTTTGCTCATCCTCATTGTTGTCGCGGCGATCGATGCGTTCAAGCATTGATGCGGATAACTGTCTGGCATTATCGTTCAAGGGGAATACTCCGTCGTCAGACAATTTGTGCTTTTTCAGAGGTATGGACTTCTCGGTGGGCACAGCCTCATGCGGGGCGTCGCTCACGGGTTCAGAATCTAGGAAATCCGAATGCTTGCCAGATCCAATCGCAAGTTCGCCCTCACGATTTTGCCCTAAGCGTGACCGTGATCCCGGTTTCTGATTGGCGTTTTGTGACGGTTCACTTGCACTGCCGGGACCGCGCCAACGCCACCACATGACCGCGCCCCACAGCAGTGTGGCCGATACGCTCACCACGAACACTACGAAAACAATCGTATTCATAACAAGATCTGACGCCAGCCCAGCGAAAGTTAAACCCCTTCGTCTCACGGCCATCATACATTGGAATTCTCCAGCATCAACCAGTCAAAAAGCATGGAGTGCGTTCATGCCGCACGCGCTTCGTCGCCGGTCCCGCCAGCATTCAGAACTGCATCTGAGACCCATGGGACCGTAGAGGCCCACAGCGACTCGCTGACAGGGTTTTGACATTCTCGAGGCGTTTGTCTGTCCTTCAGGAATGCCTCTCAGTGACTCGGATTTTGCCGTGTGAGCATCCTTACGGGCGTGCACACATCTTTGACTTTCTGGCTGCAATCATTTGGATTACCTTTATCTGGGGTTCACTGATTGTCGGGCAACCGGCAGCTGATTTCAGAAAGGCCCGCTCCCACGCGCTCAGGGTGTCAGCGTGGGTAAGGAGGTGTTCAAGGTTTTGGCGGATATCGTCACTCATGATCAACCGATTCCAATACCGATAAGGAACTCCTCCGCGGTCTTTCGTCTTTCTCGATGCCAATCCGGCCAGCATTCAGAATGAAGCCATGTGCTGGTAATCTCATGAGTGCCAAAGGGCAAAACTACTGCATTGTCATTTTCAGCCTGACCGCAATGTGCGCATGATCCTGATTTCGACGGTGCAGGGTTTCGCTTCAACCATTCAACAATACAGGCTTCGAATGCCATTGCCTCCGCCTCGAAGCGAAGTAGACAACCATCATATTCAGCGATCCCGGCACGTTCGTCGTAGAAGGCCTGCCAGTCTTCATGTGACCAAATGTCAACTTCCTGCAGGATTTCAACTTTGCTGACCCAGATTTGATCAATCAGGGATTCTGTAAGGAAATCCGCCGGTCCATCGAGCACGAGCCGATCTCCACGACGAGTAACCAAAACGCCTGATGCAGACAAGTCATTGAGGAGCTTTGCCACCCCAATCATAGTACCACCCGCTTGTTCACGGTGCGCCAGAGAAATTCAGGCATGTCTGGAAAATCTTCAGTTGATTGTGCGGAGGTCCCTGATTTCATAGGGGGGGTGTCTTGATCCGGCGTTTGCGGGTCAATCGTGCAATCGCTGGTCGTAGGATCGATTTCATCGGCTGCGGGCCGATCTGTTTCACCGGCACATTGTTCAGATGGATTAACCTCCAAGGCCTCCGGTATCGGCAACAATTCCACGTCGTCGGGAAGCTGGTCGCCTATTATCAGACGTGCCGGTTTACCTCTCTTGTCTTCTTGGTTGATAACGTATCCCAAAGCGACTGCGGTTTTCACCCGACGCCACGCAGCAGATGGGTCAATGTTCAGTTGATCGGCAACCTGTTTTTTTGTTGCCTCCGAACCATCTTGCGTCAAGACGGCAATCGCCTCAACGGTCTCTCGAACAGTCTTTGAGACAGATGCATTCACACCTTCAGAAATCAGATCGACGACCAACTCCCGCACGACGGCATAGTCCTCAAGGGTCGCAATAATACGTCCATCGTCCTCCACCTGACGTGATGCTCGGTGAAGAATGGCATGCGCCTTGATCAAGGAAAGCACTGTTGAGAAATCTCGCCTCAGTCTGGTGGCCGAAGGCGGCACCAATTCAGCGAGGTGTTCTGCGAATGGAATTGTGACGGCGCAGTTTCCGGTTGCAATCCATTCTTGCAATGAATGCCATTCCGAAGCGTCTATCGGCGGCTTATCCTGTCTTGCTAGACTGCGAAGAATTTGCCGGGTTTGATCCGGAGTGTCGGTCACTGTAATCGAAAGAAGACGGGTTTCGTTCTCCGGGTGGAGGCCGGTCTGGGTAGTGGTGATGATCAGTCCTGTTGGACCTTCCCGTTCAATCAGCCTTGCGCCAAAACCATCATTTGTCTTTTCAACAGTTTCATACCGAACTCGACCCTCACTCAAAAGGGAGCGGATCAGATATGAGGCTATTTCGCTTTGCATGCCTGTGGCTTCGTAGATCACAAGGAACCGGTTTTTCAAGGGCTCGTTGCCGTATGCAAGGGCTCGATCAGACATCGCTGTCAAAG
The DNA here is from genome assembly GCA_021775835.1 of Hyphomicrobiales bacterium. Next base: position 6,885 of record JAJFHC010000040.1, read on the forward strand.
CGTAATAGGCGTCCGGTGGGAAGAATGAGGTCACCTTCTCAGTGGTATATGATTTGCCGCCGCTGGACGGTCCCTTGACCGCCATTGAGACAGGTCGATCAAGCACCCGGCTGGTCAGTGCCAAGTACAAGAGCTTCACTAGACACTCTTCTCCGACGACGCCTGATTGTTGGACCGTGTCAGCGAATTTGTCCAAGATGCTATGGCATGAGGCCAGATCACCGCATTTCTTGTGCAAGTGTTCCAGCCTTATCGCCTGCTCAACTTTTGAGTGTTCTGACCAAGGAGTGGATACCGCTTGCGCCGACTCCCATGCGTCCATGAAACCGTCGGGATCAGCAATGTGTAGATCGCTGACATCCTTTGCGCCTTGGATTCGAACAAGTTGAACACGGTCGCGAATGCTAGATTTCGCTAGCCATTCAAGCATCTGTGCTCCGCCTTTGTCCGGTTCAATAACAACGAAGATCGTCTCGAAATCTGCAAGGTATGGGGCATCCCGCTCTTCCTTCCAGCTCGATGCACCGGGACCGCCCAGAGCGCTCACGCCCTGATGCCAGAGGGTGTGGCAGTCGCTTTCTCCTTCAACCAGCACAACAGAGTTTGAGGCACTATTCAGACGCGATAGACCGTAGAGGGAGGGCTTAGATCCCTTCTTCCAACTAAACCGAGTGGTTCCATTGGCATCATCATGCATGGCCAAGCGGAATCGGGTAGCCGGTTCGGTTCCGTTCTCGTCGGTATAGGGAATTCGGACAGCCGGATGGTTGCAATAAGTGATTGTGCTGAGTCCGAGGTCTTTCAGAAATTCTTCAGGCAAGCATTTCGCTGAAGCGTATTGTGCCAACGTGCATCCGGACGATTGACCGATTGACCGCTGAATCGGGGAATCAGACTCCCCCCTCCCCGAAGGGGTTGAAGTTGGATTTTCCTCCACTGGTGTTGGGTCTTGCTTCATGATTTTGCCCCCACCATGCCTTGCAGGCATCGTGCAGCTTCACCTTGTGACAGGCTCTTCAGGTATGCGTACAGGCTGATGACATCACTGCCGCTGTCACCGGTAGCGAAGTCCCCCCAACGCCCGGTGCGGGTGTTAATCTTGAAAGATCCAAGATTGCGATCCACGCGAGTTGGATTCAGAGCTTGGTATTCGTGACCGTGCAATACACCGCCGGGCAGCCATGTATTGAGCAGGTCCGGTAGGCACCTGAGGCATGCCCGATTGATGGCGTGGAAATCAACTTTGTTGCGAGGCATCATTGTTGGCCTCCACCTGAAGTGATTGATTCCTTCACACGGTCTTCCATCCAAGACACGACATCGGACTCAAGCCATGCCACTGAGTTCGGCCCAATCTGGATTCTCTTTGGGAAATGTCCGCTTTTCTCCCACCTCCATAATGTGCTAGGTGAAACACCAGTAATCTCTAGTATTTTTGTCAATCTTATAAAAGTATATTCAGTCATTAATCTTTCTCGCATGTATTATATATGATCTACTTCACTCTCATACAATACAATACGCACCCATGGTCTGCTAACCCCCCAAGAGAAATTTAAAAATCCCATATTTATTAATGAGTAAATGAGATTCGGCAAAATTTGTTTTGTAAGTATAGATTGGAGATTCCGAATCGATTGCGGTCGTCGGGAATCCAGAGTCGTAGATGCTTGAGTGGGGCCGGTCGCTAATCAGACCGGACTCGACTTGTCGCGGTTATTGCCGTGTTCGTTGGTCAAAGCAAAACCAGCGCAAGCCAAACTCAATGAAACTTAGCAATACTGCAATAAGGGTTGGTGCGTTGAGAGTGACAGGCTGAGTCAGGGCCGGCCTTGCACAGGGTCAACGCTTATGCAACAGGTCGTCCCAAGCTGACATCGCGGCCTTACGTTGATCAAGGTATTGCCCACGCTGGTACACGGCGGCCACGCCACGTACAACACCATTCACATGATTAAGGATCTTGTCGATGACAACAGGATTGATTGCCAAAGTCTCTGTCGTGTGTGTGGCAAAAGACCTACGGATGTCGTGGATGGTCCAGTCCGTAACACCTGATAGTGTGTCGATGCGGTGTTTGGCTTTCGAAAACCCGGACACAGGATTTGCCCCGGTTGTTGTGAATAGAAACGGGCTGTCGTCAATCCGGGGCATTGATGTGAGGATGTCGACAGCTGTGGGACTCAGGTGCACAAAGTGCATTTTTGCATTTTTTGCCTTCGCTGCAGGCAGGGTCCAGTTGCATTCCTTAAAATCAAACTCCGGCCACTCTGCTCCAGCAACTTCCTGACGGCGTTGCCCGGTAAGTATCAAGAGCTGAAACATGGGGCCAAATGGATATCCCATCTTAGTAGCGGCAGCCCAGACAGTACGGAGTTCCTCAAGAGTAAGCACCCGGTCCCTGTCGTTCTCCTTTGCCTGCGCCGGGATACCGTTCACGGGGGAGGACTCTATAATCCCGCGTTCCACGGCCCAGTTGAACATGCGACGGAGGTAGGCACGGACACGATTGGCGTGGATAGGAGCTCCTCTGTCCACAATGCCATCAAGGATCTTGAGAATATCGGCACGCGTTATGGTATCTATGGACTTACGGCCAAGACTTGGTAATGCGTCGACGGTGAGGGCGCGTCGGACCCCAAAAGAAGAACGGTTGCCGTCTTGATCTCGCCGCATCCAGTCTTCGAAAACCATCTCGAATGTTGGGACATCCTGTGGGACCGGGAGTGATCCATCGGCCATTGAGCTCAATACGGGACCAGCTCTGAGACGCGCATCAGACAGAGACAGGTCAGGATATCTTCCCAACGTGACCCGTTTCATCCGTCCGCTAATCCTTCTCATGACAAACCAGCTTTTCGTGCCGGTTGGGGCGACGCGAAGGCCCAGACCCCTGAGTGCTGCGTCAAACAGATCGTAACGTGTCGGCCTTGGTTTCAGGCGCCGTAGCATGACGTCGGTGAAAGCCTTGTCAGCAAGTTTGGGCATAGAGTCCTTTGGGTTACATATAGGGTTACATGAGACATAGCTTCCGATGCAATGCGATGCAAGCCCATGGGCATAAGAATCTCAATTTACACCTATATGTCAATTGGATAATGTAATCTCGCTGAATATCCATGACATCCCATGAATTGGGGAAGCATGAGATTGTGGATCTAGAGGTCCCCCGTTCGATCCGGGGAGGCGGTACCATCCAAGCATTTTTTTTGACTATTTCCATGCA
>JAJFHC010000005.1 GCA_021775835.1 Hyphomicrobiales bacterium
GCTCAGGTGACCATCGACAGCATCAACCAGGACATCAATGTTGCCGGCGATTTCCAGGATTTGCGCGTCGGCGCTTCGGCGACCGGTGTGGGTGACCTGACGATCACGGGAGCTGGTTCGAGTGTTACGACGCTTGGCACGGACAATACGACCCGTATCGGTTTCGACGGTGGCGACGGCACATTGCTGGTAGAGGCTGGCGGCACGCTCGACACGTACTTCTTCGAGGTCGCGCGCGGTGCGGGCAGCACGGGTGCGGCAACCATCACGGGCAACGGCTCGACGGTGATCGTTTCGAGCGAGAATGGGGTATTTGCAGCGCCGTACGATTATGAGTCCGGTTTTGGGCGCGTCGGCCGCGGCGTCGGAGCCGAGGGCACGTTGAACATCCTTGACGGTGGACGCATGGAGATCCGTGAGGGCGCGACGAACAATACCGCGACCGTCGCACCAGGCTGGCAATTGGGTCGTGATGGCGCGACCGGCACGATGTTGGTGGATGGCGTCGGGTCGGTGATGTCGCTCAGCCAGAGTGCACCGGGTGGACCTCCGTTCTTCGGACCGTTCCTTCAGATCGGCCGAGGGGATAACGCCAATCTGCTGGGCGGCGACGGGTTCATGACAATCTCGAACGGCGGCCTTGTTGAAGTCACCGGCGAGGACAGCTTTGTCCAACTCGGCTCGCGCGATGTTGCGGCAGGTGGTGTGGCATCGGGCGGCACTCTGACGATCGAGACCGGCGGACGTATGGTGATCGATGGCACCACGGGTAGAGGCAGCATTCAGATTTCAGCGGGCGCCGACACAACTGGCGACGTGACTATTGACGGATCCGGATCGGAGCTCACGCTAACGGCTGACGCAGCGGCAGACAGTTTCAGCTCCGTTGGTGGACGGGGTACCGGCACGTTGAGCATTACCGGTGGCGCGCAAGCCAATTTAGCCAACAGCGGACTAGGAGTCGGTGTAGAGCTTGGCGGAACCGGCACAATCAGTGTGAGTGGTACAGGTTCTGCGCTAACTGTTGGTAATACTCTGGATGTTGGCTCTCGGGCGGACGGAAGCCTGACGGTGTCGGGCGGTGGCACGGTTACAACAGGCGATCTGCAGTTCGGAGCAGGGGCCGGTTCGATCGGCGCAGGAACAGTGACTGGAGCAGGTTCCAGCATTAACGCTTCGGGGTTTTTCTCAGTTGGGCAGGGCTTTGTCGATCCGGGCGGAGATTTCGGTATTCCAGGTGCATCGACGACGGGCACGCTCGATGTTCTGGCCGGCGGAACTGTTACCTTCAACGGCGATCTTGCCCGGATAGGCGGTGAACGCAACGCCAGTGGCACGGTAACCGTGGATGGAGCAGGTTCCCTGTTCGATGTGACGGCGACCACTTTTGGGTTTGCCGTCGGTTCCGAAGGCACCGGCCTGTTGACGATTTCCAACGGCGGCGTTGTCGATCTGGATGTTTCTCCAACTGTTGCGCTCGGTGGTGGGCTGGGGTCGGAAGGTACTGTGACGGTAACGGGCACGGGCTCGCAGCTGACATCCAACGCGCGATTTGACATCGGGGATGGTTTCGATCCGGGAACCGGAGCGAGCGGTCCAGCGATCGGCGCGTTGAATGTGCTGACGGGCGGCAGTGTCACGCTGACGGATGCGGTGCTGGGCCTGAACCAACAGGGCCAGGGCACGGTGACGGTATCGGGTGCGAACGCGACGCTCGATGTCAATGGCGGCAACCTTCTGGTCGGTCAATCCGGTACGGGCAGTCTTGTGGTCAACAACGGCGGTGCCGTGACCATCGACAGCGGCAATCAGGACATCAACGTTGCGGGTGATTTCCAGGATCTTCGTGTCGGCGCTTCGGCGGGCGGCACCGGCAGTCTGACGATCTCGGGCACGGGCTCGAGCGTCACGACGATCGGCACGGACAATACCACCCGTATCGGCCACAATGGTGGTGATGGTACGTTGCTGGTGGAAGCCGGCGGCACGCTGGATACGCTCTTCTTTGAAGTTGCCCGTGGTGCGAACAGTACCGGTGTTGCGACCATTACAGGCGCCGGTTCTACAGTGATCGTCTCCACAGAGAACGGCCTTTTTGGTGCACCTTACGACTACGAGTCCGGGATCGCCCGGGCCGGTCGGGGCGTCGGTGCCGACGGCACGCTCAACATCCTCGACGGCGGGCGTCTTGAGGTTGGCGCAGGGACCACGAACAACACCACGACCGTGATCCCGGGCTTCCAGCTTGGGCGTGACGGCTCGACCGGGACAGCGACGATCGACGGCGCAGGCTCGGTGCTTTCGCTCACCCAGACGGAACCCGGTGGGCCTCCGTTCTTCGGACCGTTCCTGCAGATCGGCCGGGGCGACAACAACAATCTCCTTGGTGGCGACGGGTTCATGACGATCTCGAATGGTGGCCTCGTCGAGGTTACCGGTGAGGATAGTTTTGTGTCTCTTGGGTCGCGCGACGTCGCAGCAGGCGGTGTGGCCTCTGGCGGCACGCTGACGATTGAGACCGGCGGACGCATGGTGATCGACGGCTCCACAGGTCCAGGTGGCATTCAGATTGGTTTGGGAACTGGCACGACTGGCGACGTAACCGTTGATGGAACGGGCTCCGAATTGATTGCAAGCAGTGGAGCCGGACTTGAAGGTTTCAGTGATGTGGGTCTGCGAGGCACGGGCACGCTAACTATCACAGGCGATGCGGATGCTAGTTTTATCAACAACAGTGTGATCATCGGATCCGATCTCGGTTCAACCGGTATGGTCACTGTGGCTGATTCAGGTTCGACGCTTTCGATTGACGATCAGCTGCAGGTTGGCTCTCAAGGGACAGGTAACCTGTCCATATCCGGTGGCGGCGTGGTCACCGTAGGCACGAGTCTTCAGATTGGTCTTGGAGCCGGTTCAACGGGTACGGCAACTGTATCCGGAGCAGGGTCAAGCCTCAGCTCGGTGGGCTTCTTCGCGGTCGGTCAGGGTTTTGTCGACGTCGGCACCGGATTTGGTGTTCCAGGGGCAGCGACGACCGGTACGCTTGACATTCTGTCGGGCGGTACGGTGACAAGCGACAGCCTTACGGTGGGCGGCAACGCGAACGCAACCGGAGTCGTGACGGTCGATGGCACAGGTTCTGCTTTGACGTTGACCGGGAGTGTTGCTCTTGGTCCGGATGGCACCGGTGCGCTAGCTGTCACGAATGGCGGCGTGGTCACTGCGACGGCGGTCAACGTGTCGAACGGCGGTTCGGTCAGCGGCAACGGGACGATCAATGCGACGCTCGACGTGCTGAACGGCACGGTGGCGGCCGGAACGTCGGTGGGCACGCTGACGATCGGTGGCGATTTCAACCTCAACGGCGGCACGATCATGACGGAAGTCGGCGGCACGACCGCCGGTGCAGCGGTTGGTGGCTACGACGTGATTGCGGCCACCGGTGCGGCCTCGCTTAGCGACGGGCTTGCGCAGTTCACCTTCATCGATGGCTTTGCGCCGACGGCCGGCCAGAGCTTTGACTTCCTTACCTATGGCAGTCTGTCTGGCGGTCTGGGCACGATCTCGATTGCGGTCGAGGGTCTGGCTGACGGGTTCTCGTTCAATCTGCTCAATGCGGGGGCAACAGCAGTGACCGTTACGGCTGCAACCAATGGCGTGGTCGAGGCGGACACGACCCTTCTGTTCGGCTCGGGCCGCAACGATATCTTTGACGGCGGCGCCGGCACGGATGTTCTGATCGGCGGAGCCAACGACGACACGCTCGGTGGTGGCGCTGATGATGACAGGCTCGTCTACACAATCTCCGACAACGGCGGTGCGACAGATACTTACGACGGCGGTACCGAGTTCGACACGCTGGAACTCGTCCTTACTCAACTTGAAGCTACTGATTCGGGGATTCTTGCTGACATCGCTTCGT
>JAJFHC010000041.1 GCA_021775835.1 Hyphomicrobiales bacterium
ACCAAGACCGCCGAGAACCTAAAGAAACGGCTGATCGCTGCAAACAAGAATAAAGGCTTCGACCTTTCGAAGTTCCGCGCTGGCGTGACCGATTTCTCTCTTGCCGTCGCCGTCAAGAAATACACAGTCGACCGCAACACAGCGTCGTCAAGTCCGCCTTTCCAAAATGCGGTAGCCGGTGGCGTCAAGGTCAGGCGCGATGCGGAGAAGCCGGCTGGCGGGCCGTCCTACAACGACCTGATCACGGCATCACGGGAGCGGTTGCGTTACGTGCGTGAAATCCGTCAGGAAATCCGCCGGGCGGGCATGTGGCGGTTCACCACTAAGGCGGCGGCCCAGTGATTTCTCCTGTGTCCAGGTTCGGTGCCGTGTGCATTGCCACCATTTTGCTGGCGGGAAGCTTGTTCTCATCCGCCCAGGCCAATCCCCGCCTTGACGACTCGCGCGTCGTTCCCTTCGTCGATGACTTTATCGACCGTTTCAAACAACAATTCATCAAGGACTTCAGCGACCGGATACGCGAGCACGAAAAATGCTGCGGACCCTATGACACGGCGCCGTCGCGAACGGTCGAGGAAATCCTGAAAACCCTGCCACAGCCTATCGGGGTAACCGTCAATGTGACCACCGTACACGACGACATCGCGGAGACGCTAGAGACGACTGGCGACACGTTTGTCACGCACGCCAAAGCCATTGTCGACCGCTCCGCCAATTCGCATAACGGTAGCCTCTATGGCGTTCCTGTCGGCAACAACGCATTGCTGGCGACAAACGAAATGACTGCAATCCTCACCGGATTGCCGCTGAGAGGGCGCTACAAAGTCTACCTCAACGCACAGGAAAAAGTGAGTGTTTCCGGCTCCTGCTGGGACCAGGACAAGGGACAGTATGTTCGCAAAAGCGGCGACGCGTATCGGCGGATTCCAGGCCTCAAAGGAAGTCATGCGGCAGCCCTTGGCGTCAGTGTAGACGGAACGCCGATGGCCATCGACGAGGCGACCCAGACATTTTCCGTCGGCAACATCGGTACGCTGCAACTCGTCACCCGCTATCAGAAGGGCCGGGCCGAGGGGCATTACTGCAACCCGCCGGTCAGGGTCCTGCGGGAGGAAGCGTTCGAGACACAGAATGTGACCGGCGTCGGTGCGCTCGACATCGGACTGGCGAACGTCGACGAGGCCGAGATCGGCGGGTCGAGCTTGCGTCGGACCACGACGGCGATAAACGTGCTCGCGGCGCCAGGCGTAACCCGGTTCTACCGCGGGCGTCAGGCGCCAGTGCCAGTTGCTCTTGTCAATGGCGGCGAGACAAGCCGGGTGATTCAGGTCCAGCGTGGGAAACTTGCCTATGCCACGCTCAAGGCCGGTTCGGTTCTGGTCGGTCAGGACGGACGGTTCTCGAAAACCGGTGACAAGGCGGAGCAAACCGTCTTCGAGATGAGCGTAGCCGGTGCCCGCAACAGTCTGAAGCGCCGCTATACAATTAATGCGTTCGTGCCGGAGGGACTGTCGGTGACACGTCCGGCGGAAAGCGGTGCACAGGACGCAGACGCGGGTGGGCAATTTTTCAACGGCCCTTTCAAAGTCGGGGAAACCTACCAAGCCTCTCTGACACTTGCAGCGCCGCAGGGTGCCCGGCCACCGTATTCAGTTGAGTTCCATGCACTTGGTGGCGCCAGCTACTCGATTGTTCCAGCCTCGGGTGCTGTCTCGTTTGAACAGTCCGCTGGTGGTGTGTGGGTCGCCAGGACCACATTTACGATCAAAGACGTCCGCGGTCTGGGAGAGAACTTTTCGCTTGAGGGAAACGCCAACCTGACGGCCAGCCTAAAAACCGGGAACGGCGAAACTGTCTGGTCGACACACAAGATTCTTCCCCTCGATGGGCAATCCCTCAAACAGGTTGTCATGACGGGCCTGTTGGTCAGTGAACGGCGCGGCGCGCTGCGGCCGGCCAAATCCGAATACGACCTGTTTGCCGGTGCGCGAAAACCGGCCCAGGAGCTGAAATTCGAACCCGAGTTTGCAATCGAAGGCAAGCCCGTGACAAAGGTTGCGTTCGAAACGCTCGATCACTACATCAGGCAGTCCTGGAAACGCCGAGCTCTTGAAAACACAGTCAAGGGCCTGCGGCTGAGGCGCGATTTCGAGGTCGTCGCACGCAGTGGAACCGGAAGCGTCACTTCCGCCATCGGATTTACAGCCGACGGCCGCAAGATTCCCGGCGTGGGCCTGTCGCTCGAAGAGCAATACACGCTGCGCGTCACCCACAACCGGCCGATCCTGACACTGACCCGCAACCGGAAGGGCGCGCCGCTGATCAACATGGTAGTGCTCGGCCCGGCCAACATGGGCAAGTACAAGCTGCGCTGGAACTTCGGCGGCGGTAAGAAGGCCCAGACGGCGTTCTCAAAGAAGGGCGTATTGTGGACGAGTTCGGTCCGGCCCAATGGCGGCGGCAAGGTCGATGCCTCCATTGTCGACAAGGCCGGGCGAGTCGTGGCGGAATACACACTCAACAACTTTGGACGGCGTAACCCGTTTGCGACGGCAACGCTCTCTTTCAATCCGGCAACAACCATGCGGCTGGGCAGCCGGGAACTCCTGGCTGCCCGGGTATACAACCTGTCGAACTTCGACATCGACCAGTTGCGCTGCCGCTGGTTCTTTCCAAATGTCTACGGCAAGCTTGCCGGAACTCCTGACGGCCCGCATTCGGTGACCACCAAACTGGTCGGTACCGGGCGCGGTAACGAAGCCAATTGCGTCACCTCCCTCGATATCTTTGATGATCTGGCCAACAAGGACAGCCTGGCAGAGCTGTCCGTATCGGTAATCGTGCGTTATCGGGGAGGGTCGTGACCATGGGGCAGGGCTGGAAGCGGTTGCGTCGAATTCTGACAATGGGCCTTGTCATGACGGGTCTTGTTGCCGGGGGCTTCACGGTCACGGCAACCTTTGCGCTCGACCAGGATGTCACCATCGCCAAAGTCAAGCGGATGATCCGCCTGGTGCAGTCCAAGATTGCCGAGAACCTGTTCGGGCCTGAAGATCCCAATCGCATCATAGAAGCTATCACCATCATTCAGACACGCCCGGTCAGCGGCACGGATCCGTTCGACCCTCTGGATCCTGGCGGATTCAACAACCCTGAGGGCGGCGGGAACAATCCCAATGCCGGGGTGCCGGGTGCCGTCAATGCCTGCACGCCGGCAAACCAGACCGGCCTGGCAAACCAGTTTCCCTCGCTCTTCATCGATAGCGCGACCGGAACGGATTGTCGGCTGTCGCCAAGCAGTGTGGCGTCACCGGGTGCGAACTTCACGGAAATACTGATCCTGCGGGCGCTTGCCGGAAACACGGCCCAGATCCGGGTGACTGTTTTTCAGTTTGGCCCGTTCATATTTCAAAGCGGCAGCGGCGGCACGCTGTTGCCACCCGCACCGGGCATTACGGCACGGTTCGACGTTCCGGTCGGC
>JAJFHC010000042.1 GCA_021775835.1 Hyphomicrobiales bacterium
TTGACGCCTTCTACGCCGCCGGTGCGCCCGACATAGCTTTCCACACAGACGATCATATCGGTCTCGAAAACACCGTCATAGGCACCCCAATCGGCATCTTGCGGATACCAGACGAACGGGTATTCCACACCCAGGCCGCAGCCGTGGACCATGTCGGCGTAGCGGTTCTCGATGAATTCACTGGGAAGCACGAAGGCCTTCTCACCGAACTCCAGCAACCCGGTTCCCGGGCGCAGCAAGTCGATATTGTGGGTGATCTGGCGCCGTGACACGTCGTAGAGGCGGCGCTGCTCGTCGGTGGGGTCGGTATTCTCAACCGTCCAGGACCGTGAAATGTCGTTGTAGAACCCCATCGGGCCGATCAGGTCGGTATCGAAGGCCAGCAGGTCACCGGCAGCCATGACCCGGTCGGAGGTTTCCTGGAACCAGGGATTGGTTCTGGGACCGGACGCCAACAGCCTGGTCTCGGGATACTCCCCGCCCCTGGCGACACTTTCCTTGAGCAGGAACGACAGCGCGTCTGATTCCTTCATGCCATGGCAAAGTTGCGCGCGCATGGCCGCAACACTTTCCTCGCAGGTTCTGAGCGAAGCCACCAGCGCCCGGATCTCCTCGTGGGATTTGATCGACCGGGCGCGCTCCATAAGAGGCTTGCCGTCAACCGGTTCGAGGCCCTGCTTATCAAGAGCGCGGACCAGCACAAGGTCGGCGCGGTCGATCAGGACGCGCCTGTTGCCGCTGCCATGGTTTTTCGCCAGGTCAGCCATTTCAGCAGCGAACCGGCCGGCCATTTCCTCCCCACGCGGCCCGACCACAACAAAATCGAAAGACAGGGCCGGCCTGATTTCATCGATGGTCTCCAGATCGCGTGCCAGATGAGCCCCGCTCGCCAGTTCAAAGTGAATGACGCGGCCGTCTGCGCCAATGAACAGGTAACGGCAGAAGTTATGCATGGTCCAGACCTGCATGTTCCGGGCACCACTGGCGTAGCGAATATTGATGGGATCGAACAGGATGAGGCCGGCCACATCTTCGGCCGCCAGCAGTTTGCGGATACGGCCAAGACGAAAGGCGCGAACGGCCACCTCATCAATTGGCGTCGCGTCGGCAAGAACCGATTTGGCCTGCACCAGGGTTGTCATGATCAATTCGCCTTCGCCAATTTGCGCTTCTGGCTAAGAATTCGACCCTACTGCCGGTCGCAGCACAAGCGAAAAGTTGTTGGCTGGCATTGGGATGATGTCATCGATCGCAAACCCGTGGTCGGCGGCGGCAACCGTCATGTCGTCGAGGTCGCGGATACCCCACCGGGGGTCGCGGGCCCGCAAGCTTTCATTGAAAGAAACATTGCCTTCGGAGATGAAGTCACCGCTTCTGGCATAGGGGCCATAGAGAATGATCATGCCCGATTGGCGCAGCACCTGGCTTGCGCCGGCCAACAGCCCGAGCGTCGCCTCCCAGGGCGAGATATGCACCATGTTGGCCGCGAAGACGACGTCGATGCTTTCGGCGACCTGAGACGGCCAACTCTGATCGGTCATATCCAGATTGAGCGGTGGCAGAATGTTGGTCGCGCCTTCGTTGCCCCCACGATAGGCCTCTATACTGGCACGGGCGCCACTGTCAGGATCTGACGGTTGCCAGGCGAGATCCGGAAAACGTTCCGCAAAACCCGATACGTGCTGTCCGGAACCGCTGGCAATCTCGAGCACACGTCCGCTCGCCGGCAACAGGCTGCGGAACACGTCCACGATCGGTTCAAAATTTCTCAGGCCCGACTGGGAGACCATGGGCTGGCCAAGGCGGTTATTGTTCTCGTTCATCGGGACTATCTGTCTCGCCAATCGGGTTCAACTACATGCGTCTGTTTCCGCGAGATTCCGCGAACCGTCAAGGACAATTGAATTGCCGGGTTCTTCGGTGGGCGTACACGGGCGGTACTGGAGAGGTCTCTACCGGTGTGACGATTGACGCAGATCAAGGCTTGCGAGAGCTTGCCCTGACTAGACTGGCTCAAACGTAATCAAGGAGCAAGACGATGGTCGAGAAATCACATACCGCCGGATGGTTGCCTCATGTCTACGAACCCTTGCGCCATCTCGGTGAACGAATCGCGGACTGGTTCGCCCCGAGATCCGAGGCGTCGGCTTCACCGGATTTCTACCGGATCGACATGGAACTTCCGGGCGTCAAGGCAAAAGACATTGATGTGTCCATTCAGAACGACAGCCTGGTGGTCAAGGGAGAAAAACACTTCAAGAGAGAGAAAGCCGGTCGCACATACTATTTTACCGAACGCGAATACGGCTCATTCCAGAGAACGTTCCGGTTGCCTGCCGATGCGGCCAATGACAATGTCGATGCGGATTTTGCCGATGGTGTTCTGACAATAAAAGTGGCGAAGAAACCAACGAAAAAATCATCGGAAAAGAAAATCAAAATTTCATCACGTTGATACGCTGGGTTAGGCAACGGAGGGATGCGTGCAAAACCCTGACTGCCGGTCAGATTGGGTCGCCCGAATCCTTGCCACCTGCACGACTGATCAGATCGTCGGCACCGCGCAGGAACGGATGGATAGCAAGGGCACGGTGGACGGCGGCGAGTGCTGCTTCCTTCTCGCCCTGTTCCAGTCTGATGAGCGCGATACCGGAAATCGCTCCGAAGTGACGCGGTTCCAGCGACAGGACCTTTTCGATGTCGGCCAGTGAGTCCTCGCGGCGGTTGACCAGCCAGTAGACAGTGGCACGCTTGTTCCAGCCCTCCGCATAGTCGGGCGCTAGTTTGACAATCTTATCCAGGGCTTCCAGGGCGACGCCGAACCGGCGCACCGACATGGCGCCTCTCGCCTCGTTCATGAGAGCATCGATTTCCGAGGCACCCGACTGCAGCCAGGTCTGCCAGATCTGGCCCTCAATTTCGTAGGCCGTGGCTCCGGTATCCGCTCGCTTAAGCCGTGAAAACAGTTCGTCCAGCTTCTGCACCGAAGCGGTGTCTGTCACCTTGACGATGCCCGTCTGTGCCGCGGAGGCGGGATATGTGCCTGACGACAACACGGTGGCGGCCAGCACAAGGATTGCGCAGATACCGGTTTTGATGAAGGATGGAAATTGCATGATCGTTCACTCCGCAAAATGTGAGTGCGATAATAGGCTTCACAGAGGGTGAGGTCAAAACCCGCCATCTCAAGTAACTGCACATCCTCGTGATCCGGAATATCCAGCTCTACCCCTACTTTCAGGCTGCGCGATTCCTGCTCTTCTGGCAGGCGGGATGGTTTCTCTATTTCGAACAGACCTTGTCCGGGGCGGAGGCCTTGCTGCTGGCTGCCTGCTTCGACATCGGCACCGTGATCATCGAAGTGCCCTCGGGCTATCTTTCGGATTGGATCGGGCGCCGTCGCACGCTCATCGCCAGCATGACGGCGGCTGTTCTGGGCTGCCTGCTCCTGTACGCCGGCTCCACATTCGCGAGCTTTCTGTGCGCACAAGGCCTGCTCGGTGCCTCAGTCGCCCTTGCGTCGGGCACCGACAACGCGCTGCTCTACGAGTCGCTCAGCGCGGAGGGCCGTGAATCGGAAGTCGCGGCCCAGGAATCCAAGGCAATCCGGCTGTCCATGATGGCCCTCTCGTTGTCGGCTGCCACCGGTGGCCTGCTGTCCCTGATATCGTTTCCCCTCACCTACCTGGCAACCGCACTGGCATCGGCCATTGCCCTCGTCATCGCCATCAGGTTCAAGGAACCGGTCGTGCCGCAACATAGCCGCCAGGCCCATCTGCCCATGAAACAGCTGAAGGCCGTGGGTGGGAAACTTCGTGATCCGGTGTTGTGCTGGATGCTGGTGTTTGCAGCGGTTTCGCTGGTCCTGGAGGACGTGCCTTATGTCTACCTCCAGCCGTTTCTCCGGGAAGCGCTGTCAGACCATGGCCTGGATGCCAGCGCACCGGTCGTCACCGGTTTCTTCATCGCCGCCATCATGGGAGTATCCGCCATTTTGGGTGGGCTGACGCCGGTTCTGCGCCGGCGCTTGAGCGAACCGGCGATCCTGCTCGCGATGATGGCTGTTCAACTGGTACTGGTTTGGTCGATGGCGCTGATCTTCAACATCGGCGTCCTTGCCATACTGCTGTTGCGCATGGTTCCCAGCACGATTGCCTATCCGCTCCAACTCCACATCATTCAGCCGCGGTTGTCTCATGGAATTCGCGCCACATACCTGTCATTACAGAATCTGGTGTCGCGGCTCACGGTCTCGGGCACGGTACTGGCCGCGGCCTGGGTGTTCGGCGATTCAGGTCTGCTCGGCCGGGAAGACCTTGTGGCGATCCTGATCAGTTATGCGATCGGCGGCATTGTCATGTTCGGCCTCCTTGCAGCGATCGTCTTCGCCCTTCGCAACAACCTGATCAAGCCGGGTTCGAGTGGAGGCTTCTAGATCAAGTCTTGTCTCTATTGAAGCGTTTGATGGAGTCAAATCAGTCCGCTCGCGCAGGCGCGGAGTGCCGTGCGATGTGGGGCATCGGACAAACTTCGCAACGCACGCGATGGGCTGATTTGGCCCACCGAAGGCCGGGTTTACGCGCCTGCTGGACTGCGTTGCAGCTCGCTTCCGGTCGTAAAGACCGCCACGCGAACCGCGCCTTGCCAACAGACGCGTAAACCCGGTCAAACGCTTCAATAGAGACAAGATTTGATCTAAAAGATCTGAAACTTTCCGGTTTCCCGATACGCATCAAACGCGGTTATGGCGCGGGTCATGTGGCCCAGCATAGTGGGCAGACCATCGGTCGGGAACCAGCCAAGTTCAAGCGTCTCAACACCGTCGCATCGAAGATCTCCCGTCCAGTCCCGGGTATGGAAATGGAGGACGTGGAACTGGCAGATGTCGCCGTTCGGATAGGTGACGGTCTGAAACGCCGGATCGGTTGCCATACCGTAGGGCTGCATTTCACCGACCGTGAGGCCGGTTTCCTCCAACGCTTCGCGGCGAATGTTGTCGACCAGGGATTCGTCTTCCTCGACAATGCCACCGGGCACACCCCAGCGTTTGAAGTCGCCACGCATTTGCAACAGCACGTCGCCACGGTGGTTCTCGATGATGATTGTGGTGCCGGGCAGTATCAATTTGCGGGAGCCGACGAGCTGGCGCATCTGCGTTATGTAGCTGTCCACCGACGGTTCTCTCTCACTTTGTTTCGAACTGTCGACAAAGACCGGCGCAAACCGCACGCAGTGGCTGTCAGGCCGGCAGCGCCTTGCTTGGCACCCAGACGTAGCCGTCCTCGTCAACCAGGAAAGCCTCTCGCATTCCATGCGGTTTGTCGAGGGCGCCGGACAACACGATG
>JAJFHC010000043.1 GCA_021775835.1 Hyphomicrobiales bacterium
CAAGACCAACCTATGTCAGAAGGTCCGCGTAACGCAGGGGCAGGGCGTCATGCCGGACGGCACCAGCCGGTTTACCTACAAGGGCCAAAAAGTCCTCCATTACATGGGCTGCTCGACGTTTGCGAACTACACGGTCCTTCCGGAAATTGCGCTGGCCAAGGTCCGCAAGGACGCACCGTTTGACAAGATCTGCTACATTGGCTGTGGCGTCACCACCGGTGTGGGTGCCGTGATCAATACAGCGAAAGTCGAGCCCGGTTCCAATGTGGTCGTATTCGGTCTGGGCGGGATTGGCCTTAACGTCATCCAGGGTGCGAAACTTGTCGGTGCCAACAAGATCGTCGGTGTCGACCTGAACCCCGCCCGCGAAGCCCTTGGCCGCCAGTTCGGCATGACACATTTCGTCAATCCGAAAGAAATTGACGGCGACCTGGTCGGACATCTGGTCGAACTCACCGACGGTGGTGCGGACTACAGTTTTGAATGCATAGGCAACGTGCAGACCATGCGCATGGCTCTTGAGTGCTGTCACAAGGGATGGGGCGAATCCATCATCATTGGTGTGGCGGGGGCCGGCCAGGAAATCTCCACCCGTCCGTTCCAGCTTGTGACCGGCCGCAGCTGGCGCGGGACGGCGTTCGGCGGCGCGAGTGGACGTACGGACGTGCCCAAGATCGTGGACTGGTACATGGACGGCAAGATCGATATCGACAATCTGATCACCCACACGATGCCTCTGGAAGAGATCAACCACGCATTCCATCTCATGCACGAAGGCGAGAGCATTCGTTCCGTCGTCGTGTTTTAAGGCAAAAACCATATGGAACATGTATCGGCCGTGACGTGTTTCGGCGGCTCGCAGCAGCAGTGGACCCATTCGTCCACAGCTACCGGCTGCCAGATGCGATTTTCAATATTCCTGCCGCCACAAGTCCAGAACGGTCCGGTTCCGGTGCTCTACTGGCTGTCCGGTCTGACCTGCACGGATGAGAATTTCGTGACAAAGGCTGGTGCTCAACGATACGCAGCGGAATCGGGCGTGGCTATTGTGGCACCTGACACGAGCCCGAGAGGCGAGGGTGTGCCGGACGATCCGGAGGGCGCCTATGATTTCGGCCTGGGGGCGGGGTTCTACGTGAATGCGACCCAGGAGCCCTGGTCGAAGCATTACCGGATGTATGACTACATCGTCGATGAACTACCGGACCTCGTTGCCCGGAATTTTGATGTCGATGGCACGCGGGCCGGCGTCTTCGGTCATTCGATGGGTGGCCATGGCGCCTTGACCATTGGTTTGCGAAACCCGGACCGGTATCGATCGATTTCCGCGTTTTCGCCAATCTGTTCTCCTTTGAATTGCCCCTGGGGTGAGAAGGCCCTTGGCGGCTATCTGGGTGAAGACCGTGATGCCTGGGCCAGTCATGATGCCTGTGCGCTGGTGAGCACCGCGACCGTCAAGACGCCTCTGCTCGTCGACCAGGGGGAAGCGGACGGTTTTCTTCACGATCAGCTCAAGCCCGAATTGCTGGAAGCGGCCTGTGCCGCCAACGGGCATCCGCTTACCCTGCGCATGCAACCGGGTTACGACCATAGTTATTATTTCATCGCGTCGTTTGTCGGTGACCATGTCAGGCACCACGCGAAGGCGCTTGCGGCCTAGCTGAAATTCAGACCATTGAAGTCGGTTGCGGCCGGCAAGAGGGGCATCTTGTGTACAGACTGATCGGCAGCCCGAAGACACGGGCGTTCAGGGTTCTCTGGATGATTGAGGAACTCGGGCTCGACTGCGAGATTGAAAATGTGCCGCCGCGTTCTGACCCGGCGGTCGCTGCCAATCCATCGGGCAAGATCCCGTCGTTTTCTGACGACGGCACCATCATCGTCGATTCGACGGCGATCATTCAGTATCTCGCGGACAAGCACGGCAAGTTCACATTCAAGGCGGGAACCCTCGATCGGGCCCAGCAGGACAGTTTCACACAGTTCGGGCTCGATGATATGGATGGTATTCTCTGGACGGCGGCAAAACACACGTTCATCTTCCCTGAAGAAAAAAGGGCTGCAGGGGTTGTCGATGCCTGTGCCTGGGACTTTCAGAATGCCATGTCGGTTTTCGAAAAGAGGCTTGGAAGCCATCAGTACGTGATGGGCGACGCCTTTACCGTACCCGATATTGTCATAGGACATTGTGCCGGGTGGGCGTCAAATATGGGCATCGATTGGCGGCCGGGGCCGGTTTCGGACTATTTCGAACGGGTTCGTTCCCGCCCGGCCTTCCAGAAAGCCTGGGAGATCCGTGAGGCCGCCTGACTAAACTTCGGTACATTCACGCCATGTTCTGCCCGAATTGTCATTTGGCCGCATTGTTTGACTACATTGTGGTGTCACAATGTCTGTCGGTGCGGAAAATTGCGATCTCAGTGCGGAAGAAACGAATTTCAGACGTTGGTCCCTTTTTCTATTGAAATTTGTTCTCTTCGCTCCAAATTGTCGGAGAAGGACCAGTTTTGGTGGGAGTCCGGGTATAACGCGCGTTGCCTGCGGCTTTGGAGTGGTCTATATCCCTCATGATTCTTATGACCTCAGGGTTTCAGTGGTGGTTTGGTCTTTGATGGTCGCAACAACGAACAATACCGGTATCACCGATACCGAAGTTGAAGAAAGGAACGGGTCTTAATGCCCTGGAGTAATCAAAGTGGCGGCGGGGACGGCGGAAATCGCGGACCTTGGGGGCAACGTGGCCCCACCGGAGGTGGTCAGACACCTCCAGATCTTGAAGAAATTCTGAAACGCGGCCAGGATCGCCTGAAAGGCATGTTACCGGGCGGGTCGCTTGGCGGCACAGGAATCATCATCGCTATTCTTGCCATCGCCGTGCTTTGGCTGGCCAGCGGGTTCTACCGGGTCCTGACAGACGAGCAGGGGGTTGTCCTGCGGTTCGGCAAATTCACGACCCTGACCCAACCGGGCCTGAACTATCACTTGCCCTATCCGATTGAAACGGCGCTGACACCGAAGGTGACGAAGGTCAACCGGGTCGATATCGGCTTGCGGACAAGCGGTGACGACGGCCGCACACGCCGGGCGACAACAGTTGCGCGTGATGTTCCAGAAGAAAGCCTGATGCTGACCGGCGACGAGAACATCGTCGATGTGGATTTTTCAGTATTCTGGGTCATCAAGGATGCCGGGGCGTATCTGTTCAACATCCAAAATCCGGCAGGGACCGTAAAGGCCGTTGCAGAGAGTTCAATGCGTGAAATCATTGGACGAAGCGACATTCAGCCGATCCTGACCCAGGCTCGTCAGAAAACGGAAACTGCCGTGCAGGAACTGATGCAGAGCACTTTGGACGAGTACAAGTCCGGAATTGAGATTACGCAGGTTCAGCTTCAGAAGGTCGATCCGCCGACGCAGGTCATCGATTCCTTCCGGGACGTTCAGGCCGCGAAGGCGGACCAGGAACGGTTGAGCAACGAGGCGGAAGCGTATTCCAACAAGGTCATTCCGGAAGCCCGCGGTGACGCGGCGCGCATCCTACAGGCAGCCGAAACCTACAAACAGCAGACAATAGCAGAAGCCCAAGGCCAGGCGGCCCGTTTTCTCTCGGTCTTTTCCGAGTACCAGAAGGCACCGGATATTACCCGTGAACGGCTGTTCCTGGAGACGATTGAACGTGTGTTCGAAGGCAAGAAAAAGATCATTATCGACAAGAGTGTCGGTGGCCAGCAAGGCGTCGTGCCTTACCTGCCGCTCAACGAACTCACCAAAAAGGGTGGCCAGCAATGAACAAGTCCATACTCGTAGCGCTGTTGGTCATTCTGGGCGCCGGTGCCTTCGTGATGTTCAACTCGGCGTTCACCATCTTTCAGACCCAGCAGGCAATTGTCTTCCAGTTTGGTGATCCGAAACGTGTGATCAAGGAGGCAGGCCTCTACTTCAAGCTGCCGTTTATCCAGAACGTGAGTTACTTCGATAAACGTATTCTGGATCTCGATTCTCCGGCACAGGAAGTCATTGCATCGGATCAGAAACGACTCGTCGTGGATGCCTTTGCCCGTTTTTCCATCTCCGATCCCCTGAAGTTCTTTCAGTCGGTCGGTAACGAGCAGGTCGCTCAGTCACGCATGGCGACGGTTTTGAACTCGGCCGTCAGACGTGTGCTTGGTGATTCCAGCTTTTCCGCCCTTGTGCGTGACAGTCGCTCAGACCTGATGAACAAGATTACGGTTCAGGTGAATTCCGAATCCACAAAATTTGGTATTCAAGTCGTCGATGTGAAGATTCGTCGTGCTGACCTGCCGCAAGCCAACTCGGAGGCGATTTTCCGCCGGATGCAGACGGAACGTCAGCGTGAAGCGTCTGAACTGCGTGCACAGGGGCAGGAGCAGTCTCAGCGCATCAAATCCCGGGCAGACAGGGAAGTGACGGTCATCAAAGCCGAGGCAACGAGAGACTCCGAAAAACTCCGGGGTGAGGGTGACGCACAGCGAAACAACATCTTCGCGGATGCCTATGGCCGGGATGCGGATTTCTTTATCTTCTATCGGTCCATGCAAGCGTACGAAAGAAGCCTCGCGGGCGATGACACGTCATTGGTGCTGACTCCGGATTCCGATTTCTTCCGTTTCTTCAACGGTTCGAAGGGTAGAGCAGCGCCGAAATGACCGACCTGATGGTTGGGATCGGACTGGTTTTGGTGATTGAAGGCGTAATTTATGCGGCAGCGCCGTCGGCGATGAAACGAATGATGGCTCAGTTGTTCGAGATGCCGGATCAGAATCTTCGGTTTGCTGGTGCTGTTTCCGTGGCCTTTGGAGTGTTGATCGTCTGGCTGGTGCGCGGGTGATCAACACCGGTCACGGTAATCTCAGTGGCCGTGAGCCTAATAATGTCCATAATGCCCTGAAATTTGAGACAGAGTGGAAACGCAAGTATTGAATCGGGGGCGTATTCCTAGATCCCGAAAGGCGCCATCCACAAAACAGCGAGGAGAACGGTTTTGAACGTGCAGAGACAGAGAGCCTCTCGACCGGCAACGCGGACAACGCAGGCGCCGTCGCTACAACGGGTTGCCTATATCGCGGGTACAGTACTTTTCATCGCGTTTGCGATCATGATGTATGGGGCCGGTAAGGTTCGTGCGGAAGGACCGCAGTCGGTAGCCGATCTGGCGGAACGGTTGTCGGATGCGGTCGTGAATATCTCGACGGCACAGAACGTTTCAAGAGACAAGACCGTACCGCTTCCCTCGCTGCCGCCGGGCTCGCCGTTTCAGGATTTCTTCGAAGAGTTTCTTGAACGCCAGCAACAGGGAAACAAGCCAAAACGTCCTCGCAAGGTTCAATCGCTGGGTTCGGGCTTCGTGATCGACCCTTCCGGTATCATCATCACCAACAACCACGTTATTGCCGATGCCGACGAGATCGAGGCCAACTTCGTCGATGGCACGAAGCTCAAGGCCGAGGTCATCGGACGAGATCCCAAGATCGATATCGCTGTGTTGAAGGTCAAACCTGAAAAGCCGCTCAAGGCGGTGCCGTTCGGAGATTCAAACAAGATCCGGGTCGGGGACTGGGTCATGGCGATCGGTAACCCGTTCGGACTTGGTGGCACGGTTACCGTCGGTATTGTCTCCGCGAGAAACCGGGATATCAATTCCGGACCGTATGACGACTTCATCCAGACCGATGCCGCGATTAACCGGGGGAACTCCGGTGGACCGCTGTTCAATATGCAAGGTGAAGTAATCGGCATCAATACGGCGATCATCTCGCCGTCGGGCGGGTCCATCGGTATCGGTTTCTCCGTGCCGTCAGCGACAGCTGCACCGGTTGTCGAGCAGCTCCAGCAGTTTGGCGAAACCAGACGTGGATGGCTCGGTGTCAGAATTCAGACGGTCACTGACGAAATTGCGGAAAGCCTGGGTCTCGAGTCCAAGAAAGGTGCGCTGGTTGCCGATATTACCAAGGGTGGGCCTGCAGAACCTGCCGGACTCAAGGCCGGCGATATCGTTCTGTCGTTTGACGGCAAGGATGTTCCCGACATGCGCAGTCTGCCACGGTTGGTCGCAGACACGTCGCCGGGCAAGGAAGTCAAGGTCGTTGTTTTGCGAAAAGGCAAGGAAGTGACGCTTGACGTGACGGTCGGCCGTCTTGAAGAAGGCGAAAAACTGATTGCCAAGAAGGATACTTCCGACAAGAAGGTTTCCGAGGAAAAGTCCGTTATCGGTCTCAAGCTTTCGGAAATGACCCGGGCTTTGCGTCGTAAGTACAAGATCGACAAGGCGGTGACCGGTGTGATTGTCACCGGCGTCGACAGTGGCAGCGAAGCGGCGGAAAAACGCATCCAGGCCGGTGAGGTCGTGGTCGAAGTCAACCAGGAGGAAGTCAAGACACCTCAGGATGTCATCGACCGCATCGAGGATGTTCGCAAGTCAGGCCGCGGCTCGGTTTTGTTGACGGTTTCAAAGCCTGACGGCGAGTTGCGCTTCACGCCTGTGAAGGTTTCCAAATAAGGAACCAGTGCATCACTGCAATTTCAGACGGGACGCCTTGAGGCGTCCCGTTTTTTGTTGCTGATCGCTGGGAAGCGGCCCGTATCAGTCCAACTGTTGCTCGAGGTTGACGTAGTTTGAGCAAGACGCCCGTATGAAGTCGTTGTCTCTTGTGTCAGCCGCACAGGTGTCATCCTTGGCCTCGACCGAGGCCGAGAACCTCCTCGCCGAAGTTGCTATTTGGGACCAATGCCACTGGACCTTCGCCTTCGCTTGTGGCTCAGGCAAGGGTAACCCTTTTGCGCGGGCACACGCGCCTCCAGACCAGATACGGTCTAAGATACAAATTCGTCCAACCGGTATCCCTGAATGTAGAGCAGGGCGGTCAAGTCGCTGTGGCTGATACTGACGTCTGCCGAGGAGGTGACCAGGGGTTTGGCGTGGAATCCCACACCCAGGCCGGCCGCTTCGATCATGTCTAGATCGTTTGCTCCGTCACCGACGGCCAGAACGTCTGCCGGGGTGATATCGAATCTTTGGGTGAATTCGTTGAGAGCCTGCAGTTTGGATTCACGGGCGAGCACGGGGTCGCCCACCCGTCCGTTCAGAACGTCGCCATCAAACAGAAGTTCGTTTGCACGGTTCTCTTCGAAACCGACCAGTTCGGCCACCCGTTGCGTGAAATAGGTAAACCCGCCAGAAACCAACGCGGTATAGGCGCCATGGCGCTGCATGGTCCTGACCAGTGTGGTCGCGCCGGGGCGAATCGTAATCTGAGCCTCGAACACAGCGGCCAAAGCGTCACTGTGGAGGCCTTTTAGAAACGATACACGGTGCTTCAGGGCCTCGCCGAATTCCAGTTCGCCGCGCATGGTGCGCTCGGTAATTGCCGCGACTTCGTCCTTCTTGCCAAAGGCTGCCGCGACTTCGTCAATGCATTCCTGGTCGATGATCGTGGAGTCCATATCCGCGATCAGAACGCGCTTTCGGCGGTTTCCGTTGATCTGTACGGCCACGTCAAATGGCTGGTCGGTAGAAAAGGTCTTCGCGAGGCCTCGCAAATCCTCGAGAGATCCGGAAAATCCATCCAGAATGATGTCGCAGGCAATGTCAGATGCCAGCCAGTGCAATGTTGGTGTGGCGGGTAACCCGGCTGCTATACCGTTCACCGTATAGTGGGACAGGGTATGGGCGGGGTCGGTCGATATGAGTGTTACAACGAATTGGTTCATGACAAACTTGAGCGTTCGCTCTTCATATGCTTGTTGTGGGATATGACAGTGACACAGGGTGACAAAAAGGCGCCGGCGCACCCGTCGGAAAACCGGGGCGTCATGGTCCTTATTGCAGGACCGACGGCGTCGGGCAAGTCTGCGGTTGCCCTCAAGCTTGCCCGTACCCTCGATGGCGTTATCGTCAATGCCGATTCCATGCAGCTTTATCGTGACCTGCAGATCCTTTCGGCACGGCCAAGCGTGACCGATGAGGCAATGGTTCCCCACAGGCTCTATGGGACGGTCGACGGAGCTGAGGCGTATTCCGTGGGAAAGTGGCTCGATGCGGCAACCGCCGAGATATCGACGGCGTTGAGCGCGGGTAAGGTGCCGATCATAACCGGTGGTACAGGGCTCTATTTCCGTGCACTGGAAAACGGGCTCACCGCAATTCCTGATGTTCCTGCCGCTGTTCGGCACCGATGGCGGGACCGGATGGAGGCAGAAGGGCCGCAGGCATTGTATGGAGCGCTTCGCGATGTCGATGAGGAAACAGCCGCCCGGATCAAGCCGGGGGACCGGCAGCGTATTGTCAGGGCGCTCGAGGTGTTCGACGCAACGGGACGTACGCTGTCGCAGTGGCAAAAGGAAACCGCTAAGGGCCCGGTTGGACCGGATTGCGAAGTCATCCGGTTGTTTGTGACGCTTGACCGGGCCGAATTGTATCAGCGGTGCGATGCCAGATTCGAGAACATGATCGAGATCGGGGCGATCGACGAGGTTGAACGATTGCTGGCCCGAAACCTCGATGAGGGCCTGCCGGTGATGAAAGCTGTAGGGGTCAGGCAAATTGGGGCCTACCTGCGTGGCGAGACCGATTTTGAGTCGGCGATTTCCTCAGCGCAGATGTGGACCCGCCGCTATGCCAAACGACAGCTAACGTGGCAGCGAAGTAATATGATTTCGTGGAAATGCATATTTGCGCATGATATGGAAAGAAACGGATCGGATTTATTGTCATTTCTTCGCGATAAAGAGTTGACCGGATCGTCGTGAAACGATAGGGTTCGCCGCCTTTGGCCGGATTTTCCCTATAAAATCAGTGCAAATCGGCAAATTTTGAGAAAAATGACGGTCCATACCTACGGACAATAGAAAGGTTCGGTACGATGGCGCAGCAAATGACTGGTGCGGAAATCACAATCAAGGCTCTGGTTGACCAGGGCGTGGATGTCATTTTCGGATATCCGGGCGGCGCCGTGCTTCCTATCTATGATCAGATATTCAAACAGAATCAGATCCGCCATATTCTCGTCCTCCACGAACAGGGGGCGGTACACGCCGCGGAAGGCTATGCGCGTTCGACCGGTAAGCCCGGTGTCGTTCTTGTGACGTCCGGGCCGGGTGCAACGAATGCCGTAACCGGCCTCACCGACGCCTTGATGGATTCAATTCCCATCGTCTGCCTCACCGGCCAGGTCGCCACCCATTTGATTGGCAATGACGCGTTCCAGGAAGCCGATGTCGTCGGCATTACGCGACCGTGCACAAAACACAATTATCTGGTCAAGGACCCGAACGTTCTTGCCCGCGTCCTGCACGAAGCCTTCTACGTGGCGGCAAACGGGCGTCCGGGGCCGGTTGTCGTCGATATTCCCAAGGATGTCCAGTTTGCCGAAGGTAAATACTGCGGTCCCAACAATGTTGCCCACAAGACCTACAGGCCGAAGGTCAAGGGCGATCAGAATGCGATCCGGGCGGCGGTGGAACTGATTGCCAACGCGAAAAAGCCGATTTTCTATACGGGCGGCGGCATCATCAATTCCGGTCCCGACGCGAGCCGTTTGCTGCGGGACTTTGTCCGCATGACCGGGTATCCGTTGACATCGACATTGATGGGACTGGGGGCCTACCCGGCGGCCGATCCCCAGTGGCTGGGAATGTTGGGCATGCACGGCACATACGAGGCCAACAATGCAATGCACGACTGTGATGTCATGATCAACATCGGCGCGCGTTTCGATGATCGGATAACCGGCCTCATCGAGGCCTTTTCGCCTGGGTCGAAGAAGATTCACGTGGACATCGATCCGTCGTCGATCAACAAGAACGTCAGGGTCGACATCCCGATCATCGGCGACTGTGCCCATGTACTGGAAGACATGATCCGGATCTGGAAGGCGCGTTCGAGCCAGCCCGACAAGGCGGCCCTGGCGAGTTGGTGGCAACAGATCGACGACTGGCGGGGCAGGGATTGCCTCAAGTACAAGAACCGCGACGATGTGATCATGCCGCAATACGCGATCCAGCGGCTCTACGAACTTACCAAGGATCGGGACACCTACATATCGACCGAAGTCGGCCAGCATCAGATGTGGGCGGCGCAGTACTACAACTTCGAAGAGCCCAACCGGTGGATGACCTCCGGCGGCCTGGGAACCATGGGCTATGGACTCCCTGCTGCTGTGGGCATTCAGCTTGCCCATCCGGATTCTCTGGTCATAGACATTGCCGGCGAGGCATCGGTGCAGATGACCATGCAGGAGATGTCGACAGCCATACAGTACCGGTTGCCGATCAAGATTTTCATCCTGAACAACGAGTACATGGGAATGGTGCGGCAATGGCAGGAACTGTTGCATGGTGGCCGATACTCTGAAAGCTATTCAGAGGCTCTGCCTGACTTCGTGAAGCTTGCCGAAGCGTATGGCGGTGTTGGCATCCGGGCCCAGAAGCCCGACGAACTTGACGATGCGATCAATGAAATGATCTCGGTTGATGCGCCGGTGCTATTCGACTGTGTGGTCGATAAGAAAGCCAATTGTTTTCCAATGATCCCATCGGGCAAGGCCCACAATGAAATGCTGCTGGGTGACGAGGGCGAAGACTCTGAAGTCTCCGACGCGGGCAAGATTCTGGTTTAACGAATAGATTTTTACGGTTATGGCGTCGGTGTTGGCGTGGCTGTCGGTAGGAACCTTGGCCAAGTCCCGCGGGCGCCCTGAAAGTTGGAACGATCATGAAAGAAGACCTCACAGTTGAACGGCATACGATGTCGATTCTGGTGGACAATGAAGCCGGTGTCCTGGCGCGTGTCATCGGATTGTTTTCCGGACGCGGCTACAACATCGACTCTCTCACGGTGACGGAAGTCGATATCGAGGATCACGTGTCCCGGATCACGATCGTTACAACCGGCACACCCATGATTATTGAACAGATCAAGGCACAACTGGATCGGCTGGTCCCGATTCACTCGGTTGTCGATTTGACGGTTGTCGGGCGTTCTCTCGAGCGCGAGCTTGCCCTGGTGAAGGTTGCAGGTACCGGCGAAAAACGGGTCGAGGCCTTGCGGTTGTCCGATGCGTTTCGCGCCCGTGTGGTCGATGCCACCAACGATTCCTTTGTATTCGAGTTGACCGGTGCTCCGGACAAGATCGACGCTTTCGTCCGGTTGATGGACGGTCTTGGTCTGGTTGAAGTGTCTCGCACCGGTGTGGCCGCTATTTCGCGCGGTGCGGAGGGCATGGCGCACTGACACGATTTGGGTCAAATCGTGATTCCACTTGTTTTCTGGGGTTCACTCTCTATTTTCACCGCCGAACATCGGCAATCAATCGATCCAATTTGACTAGTTCGCTATAAGACCGGTTCGGTCAGGAAGGGATAATACAATGCGCGTTTATTATGACAGAGATGCCGACATCAATCTCATAAAGGGCAAGAAGATTGCCGTCGTCGGGTATGGTAGCCAGGGGCATGCTCACACACTCAACCTGCGTGATTCAGGTGCTGGCGAGCTTGCTGTTGCGCTCCGCAAGGGATCAGCTTCCGCCAAGAAGGCAGAAGCTGAAGGCATCAAGGTCATGGAAGTTGCCGAGGCGGCACAGTGGGCCGATGTAATCATGATGCTGACACCCGATGAACTGCAGTCGGAAATCTACCGCGATCATCTGGTCGACAACATGAAGGCAGGCGCGGCCCTGTTGTTCGCGCACGGACTGAATGTGCACTTCAATCTGATCGAGCCCCGCGCCGATATCGACGTGCTGATGGTTGCGCCCAAAGGACCCGGCCACACGGTGCGCAGCGAATATCAACGTGGCGCCGGTGTTCCCTGTCTCGTGGCAATTCACCAGGACGCCTCCGGGAACGCCCATGATATCGGGCTGTCCTACGCGTCTGCCATTGGCGGCGGTCGGGCGGGCATCATCGAGACCACGTTCCGTGAAGAATGCGAAACTGACCTCTTCGGCGAGCAGGTCGTGTTGTGTGGTGGGCTGGTTGAGCTGATCCGTGCCGGTTTCGAAACACTGGTTGAAGCGGGTTATGCACCGGAAATGGCGTATTTTGAGTGCCTTCACGAGGTCAAGCTGATCGTCGACCTGATCTATGAAGGCGGCATCGCCAACATGAATTACTCGATTTCCAACACGGCTGAGTATGGCGAGTACGTAACCGGTCCACGGATTGTGACCAGCGAGACGAAGGCTGAAATGAAACGGATTCTCGACGATATCCAATCGGGCCGTTTCACACGTGACTGGATGCTCGAAAACCGGGTCGGACAGACAAGCTTCAAGGCCATGCGCAACCGTAGTGCAGAGCACAACATTGAAGAAGTCGGGGAACGGCTGAGAGCCATGATGCCCTGGATTGCAGAATCAAAGCTGGTTGATAAAGAACGGAACTAAGCTCTTGTAGATGAATCGAAAAAGGCGGTGCTGGACACCGCCTTTTTCTATGGTCGCCTCAATGGATCACCGTTGGAATCGCATAAAGGGGTGGGTAGTCTTCCATTCTCCCCGGGCGACCGGCACCGGATCAGTTCATGCCGAGGATCTGCATGAGCTGCCCGATGGTTGCCTCTGCGTCTTCAGTCTCACCCGCTGTGCAATAATTAGATGCCTTGTCGAGCAATTCGGTGAGCTGCTGTTTTTCGGATTCGCCCAGATCTCGCGAGGCGATTGCTAAATCGATGTCGCGGATCTGAGTTGAGCAGTCGGCCGCAGAAGAAGGGAAGGGGAGGACGGCGCACATAACTGCTGCCAAGATTGTTTTCTTGATCACCGTTGTATCTCCAATTGTCTGCCCGACGTTTTCTGCCGCGGTTCTGTAAGCCTGCAAACATCAAGCAGACACCATGAATCTGGCCAGAATTTTGTGCCGCTCAGGCTGGAGGTTGATGATTGTGTGGCGGTTTCGAGGTACAGGCTGTACGTCGGCGTCCGGTCGCCTCGTGCCGCGGTGCTTGCAATCGATGGCTAAATTGTTCTAGAAGTTATCTGCACGCTGTTTGAGAACCATGGTTAATGGCTCCTTAAAGAGTCGATCATAAACTCTGGATTGATCGGTGTGCAGCAGTAGCGGAGAAGAACTCCGAAGCTGAGACTAGAATGGACTGGCGAAACCGCCGGATTGGGCAAAATGGTTGACGTGAACCAAATTGACGGTCTGAAATTGACGACTGCCCTGGCAGCGTCCACAGCGCGCGCCCGTGTGAGTAATAACTCACTTCTCCAACTCCCCGTCCTTCTCCTTACCAGCCCCTGAGCGCTGGCAGGCCCGTATATGCGGGCGGGCGTTTGGGGGATGAAAAATACCAGCATCTCAATTTGATTGTATCCGCGAATCAGCGGTGCATATCCCGAAGGACACGAAAATGAATACGATTTCTGAGAACGACCGCGTCGTAATTTTTGACACAACCTTGCGTGATGGTGAGCAATCGCCTGGTGCGTCGATGACCCTGGAAGAGAAGATCCGGGTGGCAGATTTGCTCGACGACATGGGCGTGGACATTATCGAGGCTGGTTTTCCGATTGCTTCCAACGGTGACTTCGAAGCGGTCCATGAGATTTCCAAGAGAACCAAGAATGCCGTGGTCTGCGGTTTGGCGCGGGCTGGATCAAAGGACATAGACAGAGCAGCCGAGGCGCTCAAGCCTGCAAAACAACCCCGTATCCACAGCTTCATATCGACCAGCCCGGTCCACATGAAATTCAAGCTGCAGATGGAACCCGAGGATGTTTTCGGTGCGGTGATCAGCAGCGTGACCAGGGCGCGTCAGTACACC
>JAJFHC010000044.1 GCA_021775835.1 Hyphomicrobiales bacterium
ACTCGTTCAAGACGCGGAAGTGCTCAGCCAGAGTGAATTGCTGTCCAGGCAACAGGCTGCATGGCAGCGTCAGCGTCTCTATGTTTCCGAGAATTCAGAATTCTATCAAAACCTCTGGACTGGTCGAAATCCGCCGGCCAATCTTCGTGATTTGCCGGACCTTCCCCTGTCTTCGAAGGCTCAATTGAGAATTTCGCAGGCCGGTCATTCGCCATTCGGCGACTACCTTGCGTCTGACCGGGCGACCGTGTCGCGATTGCACCGGACGTCCGGCACGACCGGCCAAGCCATGAATCTGGCCATGTCGGCAAGAGATTGCGACATAACGGAAACCGTCGGTGGCCGCAGTCAACGCGCGGCGGGACTGACTGCCGAACACACCGTGGTGCACTGCCTCAATTATCAGATGTGGATGGGTGGGGTGACCGATCACCTCACGCTAGAGCGGACCGGTGCCACGGTCGTGCCTTTCGGTGTCGGCGGCACCGAGCTTCTGATCCGCACAATCCTGGAAACAGGTATTGACGCCATTTCGTGTACTCCATCGTATCCCGCGGTTCTGGAACGTGTGCTGGTCGACCGGTTTGAGGGCATGACGCCCCGTGACCTTGGGCTGAAGCTTGGATTGTTCGGCGGTGAAGCCGGGCTAGACGATCCTCAGTTGCGTGACCGGATCAAACAGACGTGGGGCCTTGATCCGCGCAACGCTAACTACGGGGTGTCCGATGTGTTCTCAAATTTTGCAGCCCAGTGCGTACACGACACACGGCTGCACTTTCTGGCCGGCGACGTTCTCTATCCGGAGCTGATCACGCCTGAAACGGGCACCCCCCTGGTTATTGAAACCGGCCAGGAGGGGGAACTTGTGCTCACTCATCTCGCGCGGGATTGCCAACCTCTGGTGCGCTTTCGCACCGGGGACATCATCGCCGTTGACGATACTGACCCTTGTGTTTGTGGCCGCACGGGAATGCGGTTCAGGGTTGTGGGGCGTAGCGACGACATGGTTGTGGTCAGAGGTCTTAACATCTTTCCGACAATGGTTGCCGCAGTCATTGCCGGGTTTCCGGATCTGTCCGGCGACTACCGCGTTGTCCTGGACCAGAAGCCGCCTTACGATCATCTGCCGGTTCACGTGGAACTGGCCACGGGAGCCTCAATTGTCGATGGTTTCGGTGAGGCGGTTGAATCTGCGGTCAAGCAGAAACTGGGGGCGAGCGCCAAGGTGACTGTTCTGCCGGCGGGCAGTTTCGCTCTGACCGAGGGGAAAACCAAACGCGTGGTGAGGACATACGAATGAGCCAATTTCAGTATGAGACCGTTCTGAGTTCGATCGACGACAGCGGGGTTCGAACCATATCGCTCAACCGCCCGGGCAGTCTCAATGCCATGAACCTGACGTTGATCGAAGATGTGGCCCGCGCCTTCAATGATGCCAACGCGGACCAGGCGACCAGGGCGATCATCTTCACGGGCCAGGGCCGGGCATTTTGTGCAGGCGACGACCGGCACGAGCATGTGCACCCGGTGAACGAAGGTGAAGCCCGTGCGCTTGTCGACGCGATCCAGCAGGCAACCCATGCGATCGTGTTCGGTGCCAAGCCGGTAGTGGGCGCGATTAACGGTTGGGCCGTGGGGGGCGGCTTTGAATGGGCCATCAATTGTGATTTTCCGATCTGGGCCGAAAGCGCCAAGGGTTTTTTCCCCGAAGTCTCCCTTAACCTGTTCGTGACTGGTGCCGTGACGTCTCTGCTGCCGTCGCTGGTGGGGCTGAACAAGGCCCGGGAAATGCTGATGCTGGGCGAACGCTATGACGCGCGTGCGCTCGAGGAAATCGGTGTCGCTTGGCGGGTCGTAAACGACGACGCATTGCTGGTAGAGGCCAACGGAGTTGCCGCGCGGCTCGCCCAATTGCCGCCTCTGTCGGTCCGTGCCATGAAACGGGTCCTGAACCAGAGCGCGGTAAACGACATCAACCGAGCACTTCAGCTTGAAACCGAAGCGACGATTGCCGGTTTTCTCGATCCGGAGACGACTCGATTGTTGAAGGACTTTTGATCCAAGCGGCAAGCTTGATTGGCAATTCAACTACGATGAATTGCGGTTTTAAGGGAATCCGTTTCCCGGCCGCGCGCCGGGGCCTACTCGCCTGAACAGCCGTCTGAAGCGACCGTGATTGGACCCCGGCGCAAGGTCCGGAACGGTGAGGCCATGACGTTGGCTACGGTTTGGAAACCCGCAGGTTGCGTTTGCTGTTAACGGATCACCGGGACGTCCCGTGCGGCGCGGCGCGTCAGCAGTTCGCAACCGTCTTCTGTGATCACCACGTTTTCCTCATGAACCAGCATTTTGCCGTCGCCATAAGCCATGCCCGGTTCGATGGTCATGACCATGCCGGGAACCAGCATGGTCTGGTCGCCGAGCCGGTTCGACGGCGGTTCCGTCAGTTGCATACCCAGACCGTGGCCGAGGCGTCCGACGTTGAGGTCCGTCGATCCGGCGTCTTCGAGGACACGGGCCATTGTCGTGAAAAGGTCCTCGGACGTAATGCCGGGGCGGGCTGCAGCGATGCCGGCTTCAGTGGCCTGCCAGACGGCTTCGTGCACTCTCGCCAGATCGTCGTCCACATGGCCGAACGCGAAATTGCGGTCGAAGTCACATGAATATCCATCGTAGATTGCCCCAAGGTCGATGAACAGGACGTCGCCGTGCCCGAGAACCCTTTCGGTCGGGCCGACGATGATCTGGTCGTAACCGCCGTGACCGGAGCAAACGGCCATGAACGGGATGGCATCGACGCCGCGCTCGGTGAGTTCAAGGCGGAATTCACGGCTGATGTCATGTTCGGATTGTCCCAGCGCGAGGCGGTCCGGGAGGGCTTGATAACCGTCGCTGGCGACGCCGCAGATGTACCGGATCTTCTCGATCTCGGCGGCCGACTTGACCATGCGCATTGCCCAGATAGCAGGCGAGCCGTCGACGAACTCCAGGCCTGATATGCCGTTCCGGATACGATCGAAATCGGCGATCGGCATGCGGATGACGGATTCGCGCCCCATCTCCCAACCGACTCGTCCGAAACGCCGGGGCACGCCTTCGAGAACTGAGGTGACCAGCGATACCCCGTCATCCTCCGGTTGTGGCGCGGGCCAGGTGCGGATGTCGGCAATCCAGGTGCGGGCAAAGCCCGGTCCGCCAATTTCAGGCACGACCGCGACAGGCGCACCCTCGCGCGGCAGGATGACGAACCACGGTCTGGTCGGGCTTTCCCAGAACTGGGATGCAAAACCTGAAAAATACCTCACGTTGTGAGGTGACGATACCACCAGCGCGTCGAGCTCCTGATCGACCATTATGCTCTGGGCCCGTGTCAGGCGCTGTTCGTATTCTGTTGTGGCGAAACCGCGGGCCGGCGCCAGTCGATTTTCAGTCATGATGTGGAGAGCCGTTTTCGTTGTTGTTTATGATCCCAGTATGACCAGAGCAGGCCGCTGCTTTCAAGCAGACATTGTAACCAGACACTGAGGCGCAAAAACAGTTGCCCGAATCCGCGAACAGGGCAATACTCATTGTATGTTCAACTATTGAAAGGAGGTGATCCAATGTCTCATGAGAATTCGGTTCTGTCGAAGGACTTTGGATATAGTGCAGGTCTAACGGAGAAAACTTCGTTCTAGCCGCCTATCACCTTCGGTCCGGACGATCCGGCCGAAGCACCTCGACAAACCATCTCATGGAGGGCCGCAGCAATGCGGCCCTTTTTGATTCTGTGGTACGCATTCGAACTTTAATGCGCATGTCACCGGGACAAATCGAAGGCTTCTTCAAGCGCTTTGGAACAGTCTCCGTCGGGCTTTGAGATCATGATCGTGCGCAATTCCCGCGAGAATTCGGCGCCACGCTGAGTAATTGAGAAGTGGAACGAGATCAGGGTATCGCGGTGGCGCGACGGCAATAGTGTTTTGTCGGAGCGGAGTTGCTCGGTCACGGGGCCGCCGGTGATGTGGTAACCGGTAACCCGCCAACCATTGCGGACCGTGCCGACTGCCGATCCCGGTGTTCCAAAAAATCTTGCCGTGATGTGAGTTGGTTCATTACCGGAGGCCGGCGTCTTGCCGGCACAGATCAGACCTTTCCCTTGAACCGCTGTGAAGCGAACTTCTCCCGCTGCCTGGCCATATTCTGGTTGGCAGCCCATGTACCTTGGCGTGCTACGCTGAGTATGTGCGTAGGCTTCGTAGGCGTCGACCGCGCACTCGGCGGTTGCTGCCGGACTCTGGTTTGCACCCAAACTGGCCATCGCCAATGCAAGCCAAACCATTTTTTTGGAAATCCTCATCAGGCCAACCCTCCTGCAATTGCGACCGCCGCCCTTCACTCTGGACTCTGGCGCTCAACGCAGGAGACGATACCCGAATGTGCGGGCAAGGCAGCTAAAATCACCGTGTTCAAGAGGCCTTCTCATTTGTTTCCCCCGGGAACGCCGTTGCCGAAACGGACGGGCAATCCTGCATGGCCGCAAGCCAGGTGGCCAATGCGGGAACTTCCAAAAGCAACCGGGCGCCGGTGGGCACGGTGTTCAGGTAGGTCAGCATCGGCAGCGCCCAGAAGTCGGGCAGGCATATGCTGTCTGCGACAAAATAGGGACCGGTCATCAAGCCATCCAGAACCTGCAATACCTTGCGGGCTTCCTCAATCGCTTCAGGGGTAGGGGCATCGACCTCATCGTTTTCGTGTTCTTCCACGTAGATGCCCCAAACGAGTGCCCGAAACCCGTAGTTGTCGAGCACCCGCATGATCTGTACGCCACGAGCAAGCGTCGCTGCCTCTTCCGGCATCAAGGTTGTACGCGGGGTGAGGTGGGTCAGGTATCGCACGATGGCGTCGGTCTCAAACAGTCGCGTGCCGTTGTGCTCCAAGGCGGGTATCCGTTTGAACGGATGAAGCTTGCGATAGAATGCCGGAGGCCCTTCGTCTGCAAATATGTCGACCTCGATAAACTCATGCGTGATGTCCAGCCGATGCAGCACAAGCCTGACGATGCGGGTGTAAACGCTGTAGGGTGCGCCATACAGTTTCATGTTGCTCATCCGTGATCTCCCCAATTTCCGTTTTTGCCCGATGGGGGCGTCGGTTGGAAATCAAAAGTGGCATGCGGTCGTGATGGCCGATTGGTTCTATCTCGATCCGTCATGGTGTGGCATTGAACATACATGTTTGGAGAAACAGGAGACAGGCCAACCATGGCGAACATCGAACTGACCGGCCCGCGCGATGACCTGAAGCAGGGCTGGCGGCAGCTCTATAATGGTTACGCGACGTTCTACAAACGTGAAATGACAGATGATATTGCCGAAAACGTATGGCGCTGGCTCAACGATCCGACCCACGAGGTGAACGGCATCATTGCTCTTGCCGACGGCAAGCCGGCGGGCCTTGCTCATTTTCGCCGGATGCCAAGTCCGTTGCGTGGCGAGGACGTGGGGTTTCTTGACGATCTTTTTGTCAATCCGGAACTGCGCGGCATGGGGATCGCCCAGGCTCTCTTCGAGCAGTTGCGTGAAGAGGCAAAAGCGCGTAACTGGGCGCTGGTGCGCTGGTTGACCGCGGACGACAATTACCGGGCCCGTGGGCTTTACGATACGCTTTCCAAAAAGACCCTGTGGAACACCTATGAGATGGTGATTTGAACCGCAGCCGGGGGATTGAACTGTCGCTGGTCGTTGCAATCGGCGTTTTCTGGGGGCTGAACTGGCCGGCAGTGAAGTTCATCCTCGGCGAGATACCCCCCTGGACGTTCCGTGGGTTTGCCTTTTTTGTCGGCGCGATTGCTCTTGGCTGTCTGGCTTATGTCAGGGGCGAGAAACTGAAGCCTGAAAAGGGTGAGTACTGGCCCCTTGCTATCGCTGGTCTCCTGACGATTTTCGGGTTCAATGTGCAAACAGCCCTGGGCCAGTTGCTGACGGAAACCTCACGGGCTGCGATCATCGCTTTTACCATGCCTTTGTGGGCCGCCTTGTTTTCCGTGCTGTACCTGGGGGAGAGATTGACCGTCCTCAAGCTGGCGTCCCTGGCCGTCGGCATGCTCGGGCTGGCGGTTCTCGTGTCCGAAGGTTTCGAGTCGTTCCTGCAGGCGCCGCTTGGCGGCATATTCATGCTGGGCGCGGCGATTTCGTGGGCGGCCGGTACGGTTGCGCTTAAGGCCCGGGAGTGGTCGATGCCGCCGATCTCCCGGGCGGCATGGCTTGTGGGGTTTTCCGCACCGCCGACCATACTGGTGGCGCTTCTTTTCGAGCAACCGCTGTCGGTGTCGGATGTTTCAGGGCCGGTCATCCTGGTCCTGATCTACCACATCGTGTTCCCCATGGTTGTCTGTTATGGGGCCTGGGTCATCCTGGTCGGGCGCATGACTGCTTCCTCGGCGGCGATCGGGACCCTGCTGATACCAATAGTGGGCGTGTTGTCGGCCGGTTATTTTCTGGGCGACGCCATGACCTGGCAAAAGCTTACCGCCCTTGCTCTGGTGCTGTGTTCGATTGCCCTGACCTTTGTCGAAGGAAGCCGCACCGGCGCTGCGAGGTAGCCGCGCTTGATTCTGTCGACCAGTCTTCGGGAGGCTGTGATAATGTGATGACCGAAGAACTTGAATTTGTGGTCAGGAGTTTTTTGGTATGAGCGACAAATGTTCCGAGACAGACTGGAGACGGCGCCTGTTCGTCACAACGGGTACGGCGGCCCTGGCAGGTTTTGCAGTTTCTGCCAAGGCTGAGGACATTCAACATCCGATCGTACAGATAGACGATGCTACGCCGGAGACGTTCATCGAACGGGCGTTTGAAATGCGCGAAAGGGCAAGCTCCACAGGCGATCAACCCTATGGCGCAATCGTGGTGTCGCCGGCGCAAGTCATCGTCGGCCAGGCGCCGAGCCGGGTGGTTACAGCGGGCGATCCCACGGCCCATGCGGAAACGGAAGCCATCCGCGATGCGGCCCGCAGGTTGGGCACGCGCGATCTTTCAGGTCACATACTCTATTCGTCGTCGCGACCCTGCCCGATGTGCGAAGCAGCGGCATACTGGGCGAATATTTCAACAATGATCCACGGTCAGGATGGTCGGAATGCCGGCCAGCCCAAGCTGTGCGGTTGACCGAATAGAAGGCCGATTGTTGAGCGTTTCATCCCGATTGCCGTGTTCAAAACCTGCCGGTTCAGTTTTTTCGTGGCCGGCACTGGAGGGACAATCGGGCAAATGCCGCCCATTGCGTTGGAAGCGACCAAATACACAGGATTGCATGCGGCGGCGTCGAAATGGGCTTTTCTCCCTCCATACACCGGTCATCGACATGTCCAAAAATTCACCATGATTTCGCGGCATTATCACTGCTAGAGGCTGTCAACCCTTGGAATCCGGGTTGAAAGCGCCTATCT
Source organism: Hyphomicrobiales bacterium (assembly GCA_021775835.1). Next base: position 7,430 of record JAJFHC010000044.1, read on the forward strand.
GAAGATCTGAGGGCGATGCAGGTGAGGAACTATAGATCATGAAATTCAGAAGTTCAGTCAAGACAGCAACCGTTGCCATTGTCGCGCTGGCAAGCGTCGGCGCCATGACATCGGCTGCGCAAGCCTCGCGCTATTGCGAGCGGGAAGCCAGGGATTATGCCGATCATCGCGCTGGCGGCGGCGGCGAAGATGCACTCCGCGGCGGCCTGATCGGTGCGATCGGCGGTGCAATTCTCGGTGGTGCCATTGACGGCGGCAGGGGTGCGGGCAGAGGCGCGCTCATCGGTGGTGGCGTCGGCGTGCTTGGCGGCGCGGTGCACGGCAGTGCCGAGTGGAAACGGGCCTACAAGTATTCCTACCGCAGATGCGTCAAGGCACAACGAACCAAGCACAGGCGCAAAAAGATCAATCGCGCCAGGGTGAGACCGGCAGCGTGGTCCGATGAATGGTATCAATATTGCGCGCAGAGATACCGGTCATTCAACCCGGACACGGGGTATTACAAAACCAATTCTGGCCGGTTCCGCCTCTGCAAGTAGTACCGAAACCGACCATACCAATCAGAACAACAACGGGCGTTTCATTCTTGAGCGCCCGTTTTTCTGTGCCGATGAAGATGTCCGCCGAATTCACGTGTCAGGATTTACCATGTTGCAACCGCCAGCATCAATTCGGTAGCGGAGTCCGGCATTCACGGTTATCGTTCTCCTGTTCGCCGGTGTTGAGGCAAATAAGAGAAAAACATGATTGCCTTGATGAAAGCATCCGTTGTTCGGTCTTCCTCAAACCTCTCCTGGAAAGCGGTTCTTGCAATCTCGGTCATGGTTACGACACTGACCATGGCAGGTGGAATGCCGGCGTCGGCCGGTTGCGGCGACAAGGCATTGCCGTCGCGAGTGATCCATATGGACCTGTCGACGACAGGGCATAACAAGGGCGTTCTCGACAGTGCGTCGTTCCTCAGGGAAAAGGAAGTGGTGCTCACGTTCGACGACGGCCCCCTACCGGTAACGTCGCGCCGCATTCTGGCGGCCCTCGATGATTATTGCGCAAAGGCCACGTTTTTTCTGGTTGGGCGCATGGCACGCGCATTTCCGACAATAGTGGCGGATATGGCCGGAAGAGGCCACACGATCGGCTTTCATACCTTTACCCATGCCAATCTCAAAGGTCGCGCCATTGGCAGTTCCCAAAGCGAAATTACCCGGAACGTGAACGTGCTGAACAGCATTCTATCGAAAACCGGTCAGGCGAGAGCCATGGCGCCGTTCTTCAGGTTCCCCTATCTCAAGCGGTCGTCGGCTGTACAAACCTATCTCTCAAAGAAGGGTTTTCTGACAGTCGGTGTTGATATTGATAGCAGCGACTGGAAACACACGAATGGCGCTTCAATCGTCAACAGCGTCCTTGGACAATTAAAATACCGCAAACGCGGCATCATCCTTTTCCACGACATCAAGCGGGCAACGGCTCGGGTTCTCCCAAGGCTACTGGGGGAACTGAAACGCCGTGGCTACCGCGTTGTGCACCTGAGATCCACATCAACCGGCGTGGCATCAGTTGCCTCTCTTGCTGGCCAAGGCGCACCAATCCTGGCGAACGCGGACAGCCAGGTTCGAAAATCTCGTCCGGCCAGGGTCGTGGCCGTGCAACAGCGCCGTGACAGAATTCCCTTGTCGGCGAGGCAAACCAGATCCAACGTGCAACATACTGTTCGAAGTCGTATCGCTGGCCGCTCAACGCTCACGTCAGGTCAAAAACCCGCGTCAAAGGCCAGACAGAACGCATCCACCAAACAAGTGCTGAACGGCACGGAATACAATTTCAGCAACGCTTCGCCGCCGCGGCAGACTGCGGCAAAACCGGTCCGGAAGTTGGCCGTGGTCCAGAAGCAGGCTCCACGAAGCACAACGTCCTTCAATTTCAATCAGTCCGGGAAGGCTGCTGCCAACAACACACGTGTCAGGAAACCGAAAGCCGTTGCTGTTGTGACGAAGCCGGATCGCCGGACCACGGCGGTCAATGGACAGAACATCAACGGCAAGTCATTCAATTTCGTCTCTGTTGCACCTGCGGGGAACTAGGGCCTGTTCAGTGCTTCCGAGAAGATTCCTGACGTTGCCCAAGAACGCCATGTGAACTCAAACGAAATGCAAACGAAAGACCGGGAAAGTCTCTGCCTTGAGAAGTGTCTGAATCTGGCGTATTTTCGTGACGAGCGTTGGCTGAGGAGTCGCTGATTTGGAACCCATTCCCCCACGGCATTCGGACATTCTGCAATATGCGCGGCAAACCGGCCGGGTCAGTGTAGAAGATCTGTCGGACCAGTTTGATGTGACACCGCAAACAATCCGGAAGGATCTCAACGACCTGTGCGATCGGGGGTTGTTGCAGCGTGTGCACGGTGGTGCGGTGCTGCCTTCGACCGTTACCAATTACGGCTATGAGGTGCGCCGGGTCCAGGCTGCCGAGGAGAAGCGTCTGATCGGCATAAGGGCGGCATCCCTGATCCCCGATCATTGCTCGATCCTGATTACCGTCGGAACAACGACCGAACAGGTCGCCAATGCCTTGCAGGGGCGTCTGGGTTTGATGGTGATTACCAATAATATGAATGTTGTCAATATCTTGGCCGGTTCACCAGAAGTCGAACTTGTTGTCGCCGGCGGCGTCGTCCGGCCAACGGATCTGGCAGTCGTCGGTGAGGCGGCGGTCGATTTCATCCGCCAGTTCAAGGTCGATTATGCCGTGATCGGGGCGTCCGCAATCGACGAGGACGGAACGCTGCTTGATTACGATTATCGTGAGGTCAAGGTCGCTCAGGCGACGATCGAGTGTGCCCGTCACTCGATTCTCGTCATCGATCACATGAAACACGAGCGTACAGCACCGGTACGCATCGGCCACGTGTCGCATTTCGACTACCTGGTGACAGACCGGCCGCTTTCAGACCGCCTGACGAACACCTGCAGGGAGAACGATGTGAAGATCGAACTGGCCTTTTCAGCGTGAGTTTCAGTTTATTTCGATTCCGAACCAGGCTTAGAACAAAACCTGGCGAACGATTCCGTACAGGCCCGCACAAAACAGGATCCCCAGGGCAACACGCCGGTAAAGGGCCTCATTGGATTTTTGGAACAGGCGGCTGCCGATCCAGACACAGAGCATGAACGGCGGTAGCAATAATCCGGCTGTCTTCAGGGCCCTCCATTCGATCAGGCCGGCGATCGCCATCTGAATGATCAAGGCGCACAGGGTCAGCGCAAAATAGCCCGTGAAGTTTGCGCGATTGGTGACGGCGTTGTCACGGCTCGACAACAGATAGAGCATGACCGGCGGGTTGCCGAGGCTGGTCAGTGCCATGAGTACGCCGGAGGTTCCACCAACCCCGAGGGTTGCCCACAAGGGCTTTTCGCCCTGATAACGCCAGCCTGACATCAACAGGATGGCAAACACCATGACCAACGCACCTATGCAAATGGCAATCGAGCGTGCGTCAAGCGACACGAGAAGCCAACTGCCCAGTGGCATGAACAGGGCAGCCATGATTCCCATGGGGGCGATGACCCGCCAGTTGATGTCGCGGTGAACCGACGGCAGAAGCTGGCCTGTGACCACGATTTCCATTGCAATGATGATCGCCACCGTCTCCACCGGGCCAAACAGCACAACAAAAAACGGCGCCATGAGCATGCCGGATCCAACACCGGCAAAGCCGCGCATGAGACCGGCGGCAGAGGCAATCAGGAGGGCTGCCAGAAGAGTTGAGGTCATGGAATAGGTGTCCGGGGAAACGACGGTCGAGATCATGCCAGAAGGTTAGTTGTGGCGCAATTGCGGCCAGGACAGGCGATGGCGCTTTTATTCCCCTATCAACCTGTTATACCGAGGCAATTATGGCTTCTGGTTCAGGGTTGGGACGGCATGACATATGCGTTTGGCGATGTTCTGCGCCACAGCATCACTCAAAACCTTGCCGCATTCGCCGTCGCGCGGGTTGCGGACGAAAGCCTGCGCGATGCGGCGGTGGCCCTGGTGGTGACCGGCGACCCGGATACCGGTGAGGCCACGTTGCTCCTGACCCTGCGCTCAGCCGGCCTCAGGCGTCACAGCAACCAGTATGCCCTGCCTGGCGGGCGTCTTGACGAGGGTGAAACGATCGAACAGGCCGGGCTTCGGGAGCTGCATGAGGAACTGGGGCTTGAAGTCGATGCGCGCACCATCATCGGCACCCTGGACGACATGACCACCCGGTCAGGGTTTCGCATCTCTCCGATCGTTGTATGGGGTCCTGAAGTTGCCACGCTGGTTCCCGATCCCGGGGAAGTGGACACCGTGTTCCGGATTCCCTTGAGCGAACTGGACGGCGAGGACATTCTTCACCTTATTCCTGCTGACGACCAAGATCATCCAGTGTTGTCCCTGCTTTTACCCTCCGTGGGTCATTTCATGTATGCACCGACAGCGGCCATCCTCTACCAGTTCCGGGAGGTTGCCCTGCGCGGGTCAGCGACGCGTGTCGCCCACTACGGCCATCCGGAATTCGCCTGGAAGTAAATGTCCTCAGGAGCCTGGTGCCTTGCTTGGTTTGGTGAGGATATAGGCAGCACCGCCGGCCATCAGACCGGCCGTGAGCGCCAGATAGACCCAGGGGACTGTCGTGAGAAACACGAGATAGGCGAGACTCGCGGTCATGGCACCGACGGCGGCAAACTTGGCAACCAGGGGGATGACCCGGTGTTCTTGCCAGCGTCGAAGCGGCGGCCCGAACAGCTTGTGCGTGTAGAGCCAGTCATGGAAGCGCGGTGAACTTTTCGAGAATGCCCACAGGGCCACGATCATGAGGGGTGTCGTCGGCAGAACCGGCAGAAATGCCCCGAGAACGCCTATCCCGAAAAAGACCCACCCGAGCAAGAAGTAAGCCCAACGCACCGTTGCGCTCGAAGACCGGGAAGGTGGCATGGTCGAACCCTTTTGCCAGAAACACGTACCGTTAGAGTCTAGATGGACGTGGAACACCGGAGGTCAAGCAGAATCAAATCCTGTTCCGTACAATTCGGGAACCAACGCAACGGGGACACAGGATGTGTAACTGTGTCCCCGCAGCGGATTTGTCGTTTCAGACGCGATCAGCTTCCGGCCTGGTCCAGGGCCTGGGAGATGTCGGCGATGATGTCGTCAGGATGTTCGATGCCGATCGATAATCTGACATAACTCTCCGTCACACCGGTGGCGGCAAGCTCGTCTCCGGCAAGCTGGGAATGGGTGGTCGATGCTGGATGGATTGCCAGGCTGCGGGCATCACCGATATTGGCGACGTGATAAAGCATCTTGAGAGAGTTGATGAACTTCTTGCCGGCTTCCATGCCACCTTTGATTTCGATGCCCATGAGACCGCCCATGCCGCCGGACAGGTAAGTCTCGGCGCGACGCTTGAGTTCACCCTCGGCAAAGCCCGGGTATATAACCCTGTCCACTGCCGGGTGCCGGTTGAGATACTCGGCGACCCTCTGGGCGTTCGAGCAATGCTGGCGCATGCGCAAAGGCAGAGTCTCAAGACCCTGAATGAACATGAAGGCATTGAACGGGCTCATGGCCGAGCCCAGGTCCCGCAACAACACGACGCGGGCACGAATGGCATAGGCTATTGGAGCGCCGAGGGCTTCGGGAACCAGCGTACCCCAGACCGCGCCATGATAGCTGGGGTCGGGCGTGTTCATCAGTGGCTGGCGTTCCGGTATGGCGGTCCAGTCGAAGTTACCGCCGTCGACCAGCAGGCCGCCAATCGACGTGCCGTGGCCCCCGATGTACTTGGTTGTGGAGTAAAGCACGATGGCTGCTCCGTGTTCCAGGGGCCGACACAGGATTGGGCACGCGGTATTGTCCATGATCAGCGGGATGCCGTATTCCCTACCGATATCGGCTACTTCCTTGATCGGGAACACATTGAGCTTCGGGTTGGGCAGGGTTTCGGCGTAAAACGCGCGGGTCTTGTCGTCGATTGCCCTGCGGAAGTTTTCGGGATCTGAGGGGTCGGCAAACCGGACTTCTATTCCCATCATGGAGAGCGTATTGGCGAAGAGGTTCCAGGTGCCGCCATAAAGGTCGGTGGAACTGACGATGTTGTCTCCGCACTGGGCAAGGTTCTGAATGGCGAATGTCGATGCCGCCTGGCCCGAGGCCAGTGACAGGGCGACGGCACCGCCTTCGAGATTGGCCATGCGTTGTTCCAGAACGTCATTGGTCGGGTTCATGATCCGGGTGTAGATGTTGCCCAGTTCCTGCAGCGAGAACAGGTTTGAGGCGTGTTCAGTATCGTTGAACTGATAGGACGTGGTCTGATAGATCGGCACGGCAACCGCATTGGTGGCGGGGTCTGAACGATAGGTTCCGCCGTGGAGGGCGATTGTTTCCGGATTGACGTAGTCACCTGACATACTGGTTCTCCCAAGTTGTTACGGCGCAGGCGGCGAAGGTGTCCGCAAGTGCCCGCAGCGACCTCCCGATTGATGCCGGGCAGGTATCGGGAGCAATGATGTCATGGTTGCTGAAATTTTGCCAGATGGCGCGGGCAGGCGAAGTCAATCCTGTTGACCGTATGCGGATGATAAGGAACTAAAGTTGGGCGGGTTCGCGGGATTTTGCCCTCCCGACAACGCCTTCACCACGCTGGATGGCAATTCCCATCTGCAGGGACTGTGCGATGCGTTCGGCGCGATCGACAAACAGGCGGGCGGCGTCGGGCGGGCAAATGTCTCGTGCGGTTTCCGTGAACAAGTCGAGCCATCGGACAAAGTGTTCTGCAGTAACATCCGGGAGGGCGGCGTGCGCCTGCATGGGGGTGCCCTTGTAGCGCCCGGTCATCAGGGCCACAGATGACCAGAAGGCACAGAGCTTCTCAAGATGGGCGTCCCAGTCCTCAACTACAGTG
>JAJFHC010000045.1 GCA_021775835.1 Hyphomicrobiales bacterium
CGAGAAGGTCCTGGCCTTCAAATTTGATCGTACCCGTGGTTGGATCGTTCAACCGCGTGAGACACCGAATGACTGTGGACTTGCCCGAACCGGACAGCCCCATGATGATCAGAATTTCACCCTGATGAACGTCGAAGGAAACATCGCGCACGGCACCGATGTACCCCTCACCAGCAAAGGCTTCTTCGTTGGGCGAGCCGTTGTGGCGCTGCATGAAGCCAGCCGGATCAGCTCCGAATACCTTCCATATGTTTCGGCATTCGACCTGAACGTTTTCGCCCATGAAACTCCCCTCACTTGACACGTGCAATTGGTGTCTGCCCCGCCATCATGACCGATTGGACCATGAAACAAAAGAACCGGGCATTGCTTTTCCCACAATGCCCGGTTCTGTCTAAGTCGCTCTTACATAACTGCAGAGGGTCCTACATGCCCTTCCACTTGGCAATCAGGGCCTGATTGTCGGCAATCCACTTGACGGCCGCGTCTTCTGTCGACATACCGTCGACGTCAACCAGCAGGGACGCTGCTGCAATCTGAGCGTTGTCGAAGTTGATCGCCTTGATAACTTTCCAGGCTTCAGGATACTTCGCCTCAAGACCTTTCCAGGCCGCTTTCTTCAACCAGCCCGAGCGCGGTGCACCGCAATCGTTGACCATGTCCGGGTTCATGCCCCAGGACGGATCCTTGGCGCACTTGTCACCTTCTGGCTCTGGAAAGTCGATGAACATTCCCTTGTGCTTGGCTTCAATGAAGTTTGGTGTCCAGTTGAACAGGACAATCGGCTCTTTCTTCGAAGCCGCGGCGTCCAGTTCCGCCCAAAGCGTGGCGGCCTGGCCGACATTGATGGCCACAAAATCCATACCCAGTGCTTTCACACGTTCCGCATAGTTCTTGCCCCAGTCGGCAGGTGGTCCGACAAAACGGCCCTTGGGAGCCGTTTCAGCAACGGTGAAGATACTTGCGCACTTGTTGAGAGCCTTCCAGTCAGGAAGACCAGGGCACTTGTCGACAACATACTGCGGCACCCACCATTCTTCGCGGGTAACGGCAGCATGGGTTCCGGCGTCGACCATACCGTCTTCGGCAACAGCCTTTTCAAAAGCACCCTTCATGGAACCTTCCCAGGCTTCAATCTGAAAATGCATGTCGCCGTCAGCAATTGCCTTGAACTGCAACTGTGAATCCGATGGCGCGAATTCAACCGTATAGCCCATACCTTCCAGTACTTTTCCGACGACAGTCGAAAGCACCAACTGGCTGGTCCAGTTGTTCTGTACGATAATAATCGGATCATCCGATTCCGGCGCAGCCGCAGTCGCGAGTCCTGGCAAAGCCAGGCTCATGGACAGCGCCAATCCAAATTTCATGGACTTAGAAAACATTTCATTCCTCCCTCGTCTTTTCAGACATATGTCTTTGCAGACAGTGTTGCGAGGCGAACCGCAGTCATGTTCTTGCCAAACGCATTTGGCGATTTTCGCCTGAATGGCAGTATTGGCCAATCCGCGCACCAATGCAATCCAAAAACATACCGATCTTGACCTTTTTGTACCAATTTCCCAAACCGATCCGAATTCGCCGTTGACTGAATATTCGGCTATACTCACGCTAACGTAAGATCGGCATACCGGTTCGGAGACTGTGTCACCATGAGCGACACGACAGACAACGATGAAAACAAGCTGACCCCGTCACGCGAAAAGTTCAAGTTCAACTTCGAACAGGACGGTGCCTCAGAGACAACGGCGGGCCACAGCGGCGACGGTCAGGAAAGTGCCGATTATACGGACAGTGGCGCAAGCATCGATATCATCAAGACGGCGGTGCCCGCGCCGCCTCCGGCAAAATTGAGCCACATGTTGGTGTCAGAATCAGAGAAGCCGTCGGAAACCGGTTCCGGTCCGCAACCGGCCGAAGCCCTGCCGCCATCCCAACCTGATCGTGAAAGAGCTCTTCCAGACCCGATCCGCGAAGCCAGCGCGCCAGAACCGGACCGGAAGGAAGAATCCGAAGAAACTCTTGCAGGCATGATTGCCGGCCGCCGGCTCGACACCCCTGAAGCGGAAAGAACATTCCTTCTCACCTTGTCCCGAGATCAGAGGCTGAAGTACGCAGACCTGCTCCAGGCTGGTGATCAACTCGATTTCGATCGCGAAAAGCAGGATCTGGAGAGAGAGCGCATAGACCTTGAGCGCGAAAGACTGTTTTTTGAACAAAGCAGCCGACATCAGCAGAACGCTGCAATCTTTGCCACGACTGCCTTGCGAACACTCCTTGTCATTAACGGGCTGGGGTGCCTGGTTCTCATTGCCGTCTGGAGCTATCTCTCTGCTGTTCCCACGGCAGTATTTTCGGCCCAGGCCTTTCTGCTGTCCCTGTCCGCAATGGGACTTGGCGCCATTGCCGGTGCTCTGACCGCGTTATCTGCCTACGTAACGCAGGTGCTGCTTTCCCGTCATAACACTGGTCTTATGGCGCGTGGGCTTGCCCATACATTTCGTATCATCGCTGTTGTCCTCGCCCTCACAGGATTCGGCCTCTTCATCTCAGGACTCCTGCTTGCTGGGTATGGCTTGAAGTCTTCCTGAACAATCTGCAATTCGCGAGAATATTCGATGCGCCTCGGAATAGATTTTGGCGGCACCAAGATTGAAGGCGCAGTTCTGGATGCAGAAGGCGCGATCATTGCGCGCAAACGGGTTCCGACACATCGCGACGATTACGCTGAAAGTATCGAACAAGTCGCAAATTTGGTCACGGAGCTCACACAGCAAACCGGACCCGTCAGTTCTGTCGGCGTCGGCATTCCCGGCGCCATTTCAAAGCAAACCGGCCTTGTGAAGAACGCCAATTCCACCTGGCTCATCGGAAAGGACTTTCGCGGGGACCTGGAAAATATCCTGAAGTCTCCTGTGAACATGGCAAATGATGCCAATTGTTTTACGCTTTCCGAGGCTGTGGACGGCGCGGCAGCAAATTATGATGTGGTCTTTGGTGTAATCCTGGGGACCGGCACAGGTGCCGGAATTACCATCAGGGCCGAAACACTTCCGGGGCTCAACGCAATCGCCGGCGAATGGGGGCATAACCCCCTGCCCTGGCCACGCAACAACGAGTTACCTGGTCCAGTTTGCTATTGCGGCAAACAAGGCTGTCTGGAGACATTCCTTTCAGGTCCCGGATTTGCGCGTCGACACAACGAATCTGCCGGAACTGACCTCAGCCCTGAAGAAATCATCGCAAGAATGCGTCAAGACGACCGCCACGCCGCAAAAAGCTTTCAATTGTATGTGGATCGCTTGGCCCGGGGCCTTGCACACGTGATCAATATCGTCGACCCTGATATCATCGTTTTGGGAGGGGGCATGTCAAACATAGACGAAATATACACAAATTTGCCTGATCCTATCACGGAGTATGTGTTTTCGGACACTTGCCTGACGCCGGTCGTATCAGCGAAACACGGCGATGCCGGGGGCGTAAGGGGGGCGGCGTGGTTGTAGGTCCAGAGTCCACGAGTTTACCAGGTTGTAACCCAGCCCCTTGGATCGTGCGTTGAAGTGACTACATTGGTGTCAGAAAGGTGGCTCATTTGACAATGACCCGGATCGAGGACAGTACCGGATCCGACACGGAAGGATTCTGGGTGCGATTCTGGGGTGTCCGAGGCACAATGCCGTGCACGGACCCGAAACTTGCCGCCTATGGTGGGAACACACCATGCCTCGAGATCAATTGTGGTGGCAGAACACTGGTGTTTGACGGTGGATCCGGCGCCACGGCACTGGGACAAAAGCTTGTCGAAGAACAAGTCACCGATTTCGACATTTTCCTGACTCACGCACATTTCGATCACGTCAATGGCCTGCCATTCTTCTGGCCATTTTTTCAAATGGATACCCACGTCCGTTTTTGGTCTGGAGACCTCGAGGGCAAACAATCTTCAAAACAATTGATGAACGATCTCATGAAGAAACCGTTCTTGCCCATAACACCCGAAATCTTCAATGCCACGATCGACTACCGTGACTTCACCACCGGCGACACTATTTCTCTGTCAGACGATATCGTGGTGCGGACCATTCCACTGAATCATCCCGGGGGATGTGTGGGGTATCGTATTGATTTTGCTGGCAAGTCAATCTGTTACATTTCCGACACCGAACATGTGCCCGGTCAACTCGACAGCAACATACAAACTCTAGTTCAGGATGCCGACATCATGATTTACGATGCGACATACACTGAAGAGGAATACATGCCCTGCCGCGGCTACGGTCACTCCACATGGCAGGAAGGTGTGAAATTGTGCGACGCTGCAGGTGTGTCCCAGTTCGTCACCTTTCATCATCACACCGAGCACGATGACCGGTTTCTGGACGAAGTGGCGGCAGACCTCGATAAGCATCGACCGGGTTCCCTGGTTTCAAAGGAAGGCATGATCCTGTCACCATGAACACCCGTTATGCTCACTCACGGGCATTACAATGCAACGTGACTGGACAAGTCCAGGTCCTTGGACCAGACGTAGCAACTCAATACACCCAAAACGAATTCAAACCATGACGATTCTCGGCGAACAACACGACCACAAGCAGATGTTGGCGGAGGTCACCCATGACCTGACGGCGCGCGACGGTGTGAAGTTGCCCAAACGCGTGTTCACGGCAATTGCGAAGCACGATGACGCCAGCGAAGTTCTGATAAAGATCATTCAGTTCCTGATCGTTTTCGTGTTCGGTATTCTGTTCATGGCCTCGCCGCGCACGGACGCGGCAACGTCCTTTGCCCTCGCACCCTACGCCATCGGCCTCTATCTCATACTGACCGGTATCGGACTTGTCTGGTCACTGTACCGCCGGTTGCCCGATTGGGCGGTGTATATCTCGATCATGTTCGATGTGGCTCTCCTGATGATCCTGATCTGGAGCTTCCACATCCAGTATGGCCAGCCGGCCTCGTTTTACCTCAAAGCCCCAACACTGCTGTACATATTCATTTTTATCTGTTTGAGAGCACTACGTTTCCGAGCACGATTTGTGGTTGCAGCCGGACTGATCGCGGCGCTTGGTTGGCTGACCATGATTGGTTATGTAGTCTATTCCGACCCCGAAGATACGATGATCACCCGGAACTACATTTCCTATATGACCAGCAATTCGATTCTGCTGGGAGCAGAATTCGACAAGATCATATCCATCCTGATGGTCACGGGCGTCCTGGCTCTGGTACTTCATCGCGGGCGCAAGCTTCTGATCCAGGCCATTAGCGAACAGGCCGCCGCCCAGGATTTCTCCCGATTTTTTGATGCGTCCGTTGCCACTCAAATTCGAGGGAACGACCACCAGATCGTTGCCGGTGAAGGGATTGTCCGCGAAGCTGCCATCATCAATGTCGACATCCGCGGTTTCACTGTCATGGCAGCAGGAATGCCGGCAGATGACGTCATGGCGTTGTTGACCGAGTATCAGCGCCGGCTGGTTCCCATCATTCAGGCCAACAATGGAACCATAGACAAGTTTCTGGGCGACGGCATCATGGCGACTTTTGGCGCGACCAATGAAACATCGACATTCGCTGCCGATGCGCTAAGGAGCGTCGACGAAATTATGGCCGAGACCAGACGATGGCAGCGAGAACGCACCGACGCAGGATTGGCTCCCCTCAACATCAATGCCAGTGTGGCCACCGGCCCCATTGTGTTTGGCGCTGTTGGGGACGAAAACCGACTAGAATACACCGTTATCGGCTCGGCCGTGAACTTGTCCGCCAAGCTTGAGAAGTTCAACAAGGACCTGTCCGTCAAGGCTGTCTCGACGCAGTCCACTCTCGAACTTGCCCGGCAACAAGGTTATGAGACGGAACGCTCATTTGACGTTCGAACAGAAACCATCCCCGGCGTATCCGGCGATCATACTCTCGTCGTCCTAGACGCCTGATGCCCACATGCGCCCTGCGGTCGCCGGCTTCCAAAGACAGCGACGGCTATTTGTAGGGATCGGCGGCATCGCGTAACCCGTCACCAAAGAAGTTGAAGGCCAGAATGATCATGATCACCGGCAGCATGGGCATCATGATCCAGGGATAGAATTCGATCGCAGACAGATTCTGCGCCTCATTCAGCAGAACCCCCCAACTGGTTATCGGCGGACGAAGCCCCAGTCCAAGGAATGAAAGAGAGGTCTCACCAAGGATCATTGCCGGGATCGACAATGACGCACTGGCTATGAGGTGGCTCATGAAGTTAGGCAGCAGGTGCCGTCCAATAACACGGCGCGGCCGTGCACCCATCAACACCGCTGCAGTCGCGTAGTCTTCCTCCCGCAAGGCCAGCAGTTTGGAACGCACCGCTCTTGCAAGCCCCGGCCAGTCCAACAGGCCCAAAATGATTGTTATCCCAAGGAATATAAGAATTGGAGACCAGTTCACGGGTAAGGCCGCCGACAACGCAAGCCATAGCGGCAGTTCCGGCAGGGAGCGCAGAATTTCTATGACCCTCTGCACGGTCGCATCGATCCAGCCGCCATAATATCCGGCAAGGCCACCCAGCGAAATGCCGAGAATAAACGAGATTGTAATCCCGATCAGACCAACGGTAAGTGAAATTCTCGTGCCGTAGATAATCCGGCTGTTCATGTCATGGCCGAGCTTATCCGTGCCGAACGGAAAAAACGTACCGCCTTCGGCTGGACAAACCAGATGGAAGTCCCCGTCCCACAGGTTCCAGAACTTGTAGGGATCTCCACGGCAGAAGAATCTCAAGGGATAAACCTGCTCCGGGTCGTCTTTATATTCCCACCGAAACGTTTCCAGATTCGCCTCAGCAGTATAGCCATAGACGAAGGGCCCGACGAATTTCCCTTCATGGAATAGATGAATTGACTGTGGCGGTGCGTAGAGGTAGTCCGCGTTTCTGGTTTCAAGATCGTAAGGTGCGATGATTTCGACAAACGGAATGCTGACATAGACCGCCAGAAGAAAGATGCCGGACACTAGAGCCAGTTTATGGCGCTTGAACTTCCACCACATCATCTTCCATTGAGATGCCAGATAAAACCGCTCCTGATCCGCCGTCAGTTCCTCAGCCTGGTAAGGATCAAACGGTTCCGGGTTCACATAATGTGGCAGATCGGCGTCACCGCCGATATCATCAGGTGAATTCTTGTCTGTTGTGTTCGTCACGTCTGTGTCCCTCCGCCCAAACGGATACGGGGATCAAGTACCGCCAGAAGAATGTCTGATACCAGCATTCCAAACACCGTGAGAATAGAAACAAATAAGAGTATGAAACCCGCCAGATATTGGTCCTGGCTCGCCAGGGAGTCGAGTAAAACCGGCCCGATGGTAGGGAGGTTGAGTACAACCGAAACGATAACGGAACCCGAGATCAATCCAGGCAAGAGGCTGCCGATATCGGCGATGAATGGATTGAGAGCCATTCTGAGCGGGTATTTCAACAGAAGCTTCCGCTCACTCAACCCCTTCGCACGACCTGTGACAACATATTGCTTTTGCAGTTCATCGAGCAGGTTTGCCCGTAATCTTCTGATCATGGCCGCCGTACCTGACGTGCCAATCACGATAACTGGGATGACAAGATGAGCCATAACAGACCCTACTTTCCCCGACGACCATGGCTCGCCGATGTAACTGGGATCCATAAGACCACCTACAGAAAGCCCGAACCACACGTTCGCATAGTACAACAGGATCAGACCGAGCAGAAAGTTCGGCGTCGCCAGACCGAGGTAGCCCACAAGGGTGAATCCGTAGTCCCCCCAGCTATACTGTCTTGTCGCTGAATAAATGCCGATTGGAAAGGCAACCGCATAAACAAACAGAACGGTCGCTGCATTCAAGATGATCGTCAGAAAGAGACCATCTCCAACCACTTCGTCAACCGGCTTGGAATGCTCAAACGACCAGCCCCAGTTGCCTTGCAGCAATCCGTTGAATTCTCCACTGGTCGGCCAAAATCCAACCCACATGGCGTACTGCTTCCACCACGGCTGGTCGAATCCGAATTGCTGTCGCAGGAACTCGAGCTTTGCAAGCCCGGATTCCTCGCCTCTGGCTTTCAACTCGGCGACCTGATTGGACAGATAATCCCCGGGCGGTAGCTGGATAATGATGAAAGTCAGGATACTGATCGCGAGCAAGGTCGGGATCATGACAATCATCCGTTGGACGAGATAACGGAGCATTGTTGTTGTGCCTCAGGTTGCCCGGTTTACTGATCGATCCAGAATTGATCCGGACGGTAGATTCCAAATTGGCTACCAGGATCCCAACCGTATACGCCCTTCTTCGGAACGTTCCTCAACTTTTTCCAGACAACCACCGGCTGTCTGACACTCGAAACCACACCAATGATGAAGGATTCCTCGGCGTGGATCTTGAGCATGTCTTTCCACACTTTGGTCCGTTCCGCCTCATCGGAGGCAGCCTCCCACTCGTGATAGAGCGCCAGCAGGCGTTCGGCAGCCTTGATATCGGGGGCTTCGCCGCTTTTACCCTTGGTTTCGTAGTACTGTCCCCACTTCGGCCAGGCCAGGTTGTCCTGCTTGGTAGGCGCCAGTTCCACCGGGCTCATCTGCGCAGACGGCGTGCCGTTGTCCCAGCCGGACCACGCTGTCATGACGGTTTCACCCACATAGGACCGCTCCCGCAGGACATCGCGCTGCGACGGCTTGGGGTAGAGCTTGATGCCGATGTCTTTCCAGGTTTCCGCAACGAGTTGCAACATTTCAATTTCGTCGGGGTCCTCACCGGCCGTTTCGACAATGATTTCCGCCCTACGGCCATCCGGCAGCAAACGAAAGCCTTCGCTATCCTTCTCAGTCAATCCGACTTCATCCAGCAGCTTGTTCGCAAACGTGGGGTCATACTTAGACCAGCGGTGGGTATTTTCCTGATCATAGAGCGGGCTGGACTGCAGGACCGAATTACCGGTCGGCCGGCCAAGGCCAAGGTAAAGCGTCTTATTGACCAGTTTCCTGTCGATACCGACCGAAAGAGCGCACCGGAACTGCGTATTGCGTAGCAGTTTCCGCCACGTTTCATCCTTGGTGTTCAGGTTCGGGTAAAGGGCCAGATGAGACGACTTGGAGATCGGCCACAAATAGGTGTCGTAGCGTTTAGATGTCTTCTCACCATGTTTCAGGATTGCGATATTGGAAAAACTCAGCCCACGTGCCTGCAGGTCGGTCTCACCGGCAACCGCTTTGGCCGGGATTAGTTTGGACGCAGCCACGGTTGCCACGACCTTGTCTATATAGGGTAACTGCTGTCCCTTTTTGTCGACCTTGTGGAAATACGGGTTGCGATTCAGAATGTAGCGGGTCTTGGTCTTCTTTGTCGTGTTTACCCATGGCTGCAAGGTCGGCAGTTCAATGTTCGTGTTCTTGTACATTTCATCGTTACGGTTGTGCAAAGAGGCCCAGTTACGCACGTTGGATTTCTCGACCCACTCTTCAATCTTCGCCATGTCGCCATATTTGGCATGGAACTGCTTGAGGTAATGCGCAGGCCGATAGATGAATGGAGGCCGCGACTTGGCCAGCAAACTCAGGAAAGTAGGATTAGGATTATCCCAAGTGTAGCGAATGGTTACTTCATCGAAAAACTCGACCACAGGAGGTTTACCGTTCACCAGCATGTCGGAAAGTGGCCCGGCGGGAGAAAGGTCCTCGTTGTTGGCAATGTCTTCCCAGTAGTAACGGAAGTCTTCTGAGGTAAATGGGTGGCCGTCCGACCATTTGTGCCCTTTTCTCAGTGTGAAGGTAAAAATCCGGCCCTCGTCAACCGTGACGCTCTTGAGCAGATCAGGCTTCAAATTATAATCGGGATCGTAACCGACGAGACGGGCGTACCCCCACACAACCAGGTATCGAATTGATTTCGCCTTGTCGATCAAGGTGTTCAGGGTGCCGCCGTGCTTGCCGGGCTTCAGTCCCTTCCCGGATAGATCGACCACCAAAGGTTCCTGAGGGAGCCTCTGATCAACGGGCGGCAGAGTACCTGACGCTACAGCTTCCTTGAAAGACGGCACTTCCAACAGTGGTGACGCACCCGCGAACGTCGAATATGCCGATGCAGACGCAGCCAGCACCGCAAATGCAAATCCCGCTATTCCGTTTCGGTACTTCATGTTCTCCCTCATCAGTAACGATTGTTCTTTGTCATTCCGCCGCTACCGGATTATTGTTTTGTGATCCTGCGGCATTGTATAGCACGACGTGATCTGGTTCGACTTCCACCATGTGTCCGCCATTGTCTGGTGTCAGAGTAAACGGATCCGGCCACAATTCAGGCACCGATGCCCGGCCATCCATCAACAACTGCAAATCCATCTGCGCATCCGGGTCCGGTTTGGGCACGGCCGCGAGGAGCGCTTGCGTATAGGGGTGAACAGGATTGGAGAAGAATTTCTCCCGTGGTGCGGATTCGACCATACGGCCCTTGCACATCACCAGAATGCGATTTGCAATGTAGTCAACCACGGCAAGGTTGTGACTGACAAACAAATAGGTCAGACCCAGCTTGTCCTGCAGGTCCTTCAGGAGGTTCAGAACCTGGGCCTGTACCGACACATCCAGAGCCGAAACCGGTTCGTCACAAATAAGCAATCTGGGATGAAGAGCCAGCGCCCGGGCAATGCCTATCCTCTGACGCTGCCCCCCAGAAAATGAATGCGGATATCGTCGAAGATAACGCGGGTCGAGCCCCACGAGAGACATTAGTTCCTTGGCAAGGTCGGCACGATGGCGTTCGTTTCCAATGCCGTGAATTACCAATGGTTCGGTCAGGATATCAAAGACGGTCATTCTCGGATTCAAAGACGAGAATGGATCCTGGAATATGAACTGTACGTCCCTGCGGTAATTCTCCAAGTCCAGCCCCTCCATCTGATGAACATCCTGCATTCCGTCTTTGCAGGCGAACCTGATCGTACCGCTATCGGGCGTTACGGCCCGCATGATCATTTTTGATGTTGTGGTCTTGCCGCAACCGGATTCTCCCACAAGCCCGATGCACTCGCCCTGGAAGATCGAAAACGTCATCTCGTTGACAGCCCTGATCTGGCCGGCGCCGCCCGACGAAAACAATCCGCTCTTGCGTTGTCCAAACGACTTCGACAGATTCTTAACCTCAAGTATCGCACCGTCAATCTTGCGGTGTTCGGGGGCGTTCTCGTCGGAAAGAAAACCGTCACCGGACGACTTGATTTCGCGGATCGCCTGCAGTCTCTCGCCTTCCTTCATGTTGAAGCGCGGAACGGCGTGAAGCAGTGCCTTGAGGTATTCGTGTTGGGGATTGCGGAAAATATCGTCCTTGGTTCCACTCTCCATCACACGGCCATGGTAAAGAACCACAATCTCGTCGGCCATATTCGCAACGATGCCCAGATCATGCGTGATCATCAAGACGGCCATATTGAGTTTTGTCTGCAGATCACTCATCAGTTTCATGATCTGCGCCTGAATGGTCACATCCAGCGCCGTCGTCGGTTCATCGGCAATCAGCAGTGCGGGACGGCAAATCAGTGCCATGGCAATCATGGAACGCTGTCTCAAGCCGCCAGACAATTCAAATGGATACTTGTTTACGGCGTTGGCAGGGTCAGGAAAACCCACCAGTTCGAGCATATGCCGGGCTTCTTCCAATGCCTCCTTTTCACTCGACCCCTGGTGGAGTCGATGGGCTTCGCCGATCTGGTTGCCGATGGTATGCAGCGGCGACAGGGAGGTCATGGGCTCCTGGAATATTATCGATATCCGCCCGCCGCGCAGATCGCGCATGGACTGCGATGCCCTCGGGATCGCTGCAATGTCGGCAACCTGTCCGTTGCCGGTCGGGTCACGGAACAGGATTTCACCACCGGTTACAGATGCAATATTGGGAAGAATCCCCATGATGCTCTGACTGATGACCGATTTTCCCGATCCCGACTCTCCGACCAGAGCGACGGTTTTACCCTGCGGAATTCTGAAGGACACTCCATCCACAGCCCGAACACCGCCTTCATTGAGCATGAAGTCAACAGTCAGGTCTTTAACAACAAGTATTGGCTCGGACACAGGTCGCTCCGGAATTCCGTTCTGATCAAATCGTTGAGTGGACCCCACCCGGCCCAATTAAGAGTTCGGCATTCTGCCTTGTCCTCATTGATACGTCGAGTCCAACTATCGTGCCGTGTTGAAGCGCAATACTCACGACATCCGCGAATCGTTCAAGATCGCTATCGATTCTGATTGTCCCCGTATCGCTGTCGAGTCTCAATTGCATCCAGCCGTTTCCACCGTCTCTTCTGGTCGAAAAATAGGAAAGGTCGATTGAGCGCAGCGCTGACCAGGAAACCTCAACAGGTCTGGGTCCACGGACTGCGATTGTGTCCCTCCCCAGTTCCACAACGCTCGCGTGTCTTAGCATGACCTGCAGTGCAAAGACGACAAAAACAAGAAGAAAAATGCTGCAGCCAATCGACACATATATCGAGGAAGGCAAGAGCCACCAAAAAAGACCCGAAATCACTGCTCCAGCCCCTGCCCGTCCGTAGCTCTTCCAGAAATAAGCAGCCGGATAGGTCAACACCAAGCCAGGTTGGCGGTCGTGCCCGGCAACTCTGATATCCTCTGCGTTATCGCTCATCTTGACCGTCTTCTTCGATAGGCAAATTGAATGCCGTCATTGCCGTGCAAACAGTTTAGCAGGATCGCACCACGCCGCGTTGGGTGATTCAGCCAACGTTTCACAAAAGCCCATTACGAAATTCCAGAGCGCTTCGTCATGTACGAGGTGGTGTGTCAGCAGGCCCAGTGGAATGCCTTCCGAACCGTTGGGCGTAATTGCGACCAGTTTCGCGATGCTTTCGATGAGACGTTCCGGATCACTCAGGCTCCGGGAACCATGCCAATCCACGGGATCAATGTGCGTGTTGGCAACGGCAAGCCCCGGGAGACCGGAATATTTTTTTTCTGACCCGTAACATGACAAACCGCTGAATCCCACGTTCACCAATGCTGCCTGCACGTTCCTCGACACACGGTTCCAGGGCGGCACAAGCACATCGACAAACGACTCCCCGAAACGTTGACATAAACGAGTGCGCCCTGCCTCAAGTTCTCCGAGAACCTCCGTCAACGGCCGATGGTCTCCCAATTCCTGTTTCTTCTCCCCAGTAGGCGCATGATTCACATGTGCATAGCCATGAACGCCGACGCAAACACCTGCTTCGGTTTCCAGGCAATCCGCAAGGCTGTCTTCGACAAATTTCGGGATTACCGCAAGCAGCAACGGCGCCCCGAAGTCGTTGGCGACACGTATCAATCGGTCGAGCTCTTGTGTTGCGGCAATGGCGTCGTCATCCCGCCACCAGAACCGGATGCAACCGCCGCCATCGCCGACCTTGCGCAGCGCGTCTTCCAGTGGACTCCAGTCAATCTTTCCGGTCACTGACCAAGCCCTTTTGCAAAACCGACTATGAGATCCGCTGCACAAAGTGCACCGGTCATTGACTGCGGTGCGAATCCGTCCCTTTCACGGTCAAGAGAATGCCTGACACACGCGACAAGCGTTTCGGCCGACAGGTCTGGCGCCTCGACGACCTGTGCCCGCGATCTCTTTGCAATCGAATTTGCACGAAGCGATTGCTCACGTTCATTGGCGGCCGAAAAGGGTACAAGAATACAAGGACAACCAGCCGCGAGAACATCGCAAACTGTATTGTATCCCGCCTGGCTTATCGAAAGCCGTGCGGTCCGCAGCAAATCAGGGAAGTCCGGCCGTGCCCTTTCGACAATGACGTTTTTGCCCGAACGCCCAGCATAGCCGTCAAAGACATCAGCCGGCACGTTGTGCCCGATCAGAAAACGCCAGACAACGCCTTCGTTCGCATACAGTTTTGCCGCTCGGAAGGCTGTTTCGTACAAATCCACACCGACTGCACCGCCGCCGGCAGAAACAACGATTTCGTTTGATCTTTCGGATACTCCCGATGGTTCTGAAACCGCCCCTCCTCCAATGAAGCCCGTGTATGCCACTTTGGAAGCCACTTCCGGGGAGATCGGAAAACTATCCTCAAGTTGTGCTAGGTCTGCGTCCCCATGAACGAGAATGCCGTCGTAATATGCAGAAATCCGCTGCATAGCCTTTGTGGCCTTTTCAGGCGTCGATGGAGGCTCAAGAATGTCTCTTACGGAACACAGAACAGGGACTCTTGGACGGTCTTGTTGAAGGGTCTTCAACACGGGATCAAGTTCCCGGCGAAATTTGCGTCGGCCGAATGGAAACAACTCAGTGACGAATACATCGGGGCAGCGGCTCGCCAATATTTCCTGTAATTGGTCGGCGCGGCGATCCAGGAATTCTTCAGTGACCTCTAGTCCGGATTCGTCCTCGAGAATCGTATACTCCGCATTCGGGCTTCTTACCGCGGGCAATTGGATAAGTTCCGCGCCGCCATAGTCGATACCCGTTACGGGAAATCCACCCGAGACAACGGTGGTTTCGACACCCTTGGCACAGAGCGCGCGGGCGATAGCCGCTGCACGGTGCAGGTGCCCGGTTCCCAACAGATGTGTAACCCAGATTACAACACTGTAGCGCCGCTCATCCATGTAGCGATACGTTCAATCGGGAAACTGTCAATGAACCGTCAGCAGAAACCTCAAAATCATGAAGCGCAGTCCACTCAAGTTTGTAAGGAGGTTTGTCGGTCATGTCCCATCCTGTCGCGTGAGACAACACAGCCCGGATAACCCCTTTATGTGTAACCGCAATGATATCGCCTTGTTTATTGCGTGATGTTTCGATAAGCCATTTGCGGATTCGGGCCCGCACGTCAGAGGGCGATTCCCCTTTGGGAGGACAAAACAAGAGCCCCTTTGCTTCGTTAGCTTTCATGCTGGCCCCGAACCGCGCGCGCAAATCGCCCAACGTCTCGCCTTCCCACTCTCCCCAACTCATTTCCTTCAACCGGTCTTCCGTGCGGATAACATCCATCGGACTTCCTGAAAGAATTGCGGCAGTCTCCAGGGTTCGAAGCAACGGGCTGGACAACCAGTGTCTCCTGGCAAAGGATTTCGGCACACGCATCCGAGACAGTTCCGCCCTACCTGCGTCGGAAAGAGAGATGTCGGTTCTGCCCTGTATTCGGCCCTGGCGATTCCAGTCGGTAATGCCATGTCGGATGAAGGCGATCTTCATCGCAAAACCGGAACTAGCTGTAGCAAAGCACCATTCAGCATCTGCGACGCACGCTTCAGACTTCGCTCATTGGCTACAAAACTATGAGCATTTACGGAGAATTCCTCGCGCTTATCCTCCTCTACAAGCAATCGAACCAGGGCATCCTGCATGGCGCCAACGTCGCCCAGTGGTGTCAAGAGACCGGTTTTTCCGTTCTCCACGACATCGGGCACACCTCTGGTATACTGGGCGACGACCGGAAGTCCGCATGCCTGTGCCTCTAGAAATGCCATGCCATACGCCTCGTTGCATGCCGGCCAGAAATACAGATCCGAACCGCCATAAAAGAATTCCAACTGATCCTGCGTAATCTCGCCGGCCCAATATATGCGATCTGCGGGGATTCCGGAAAACCCGGAAACGATTTCTTCCTTTGCCGCACCATCGCCAACAACAACAAGATTCCAGTCACTTTCAAGCATGCCGGAAAGCGTATCAGCCATCATCGCATAACTCAGTGCCTTGTCTCCCCGACGCATCATGGCCACGGTCAGAATGATCGGCGGACCGGCGGCGAATTTGCTTAACGACAGCAGCCTTTCCCGGTGAACGGCACGTTCGCCGGTGTCGGCTCTCGGCACGGTATCGATAAACGGCGGAAGCTTTCGCAATCGCTGCTCCGAACCAAGCAGTTTCGACAGGGCCCCCATGTCCGTTCCCGTAAGGCAGAAGTGCAGATCTGCGAACTCCAGCGCCTCGACGACGGCGGAAAAATTATGAGACCATGGACCGTTTCTGCGCTTTTCCGCATGGGACGCTTCCGCCGTGACATACGGAATGCCCATCTGCGCGGCGACACGAGGGCCTATCCAGTCGGGGGCCTTGTAGTAAAGATGGTAGGTGAACCACAAGTCGGGAGCGTGACTACCCTCTCCAGAATTGTACTGGCGGACAAGTCGTTCTGCCTCCCGTTTTCCGGCCAAGTCCAGTTCAACCTGTCTGACATGATCCCCGGCCCCGTCATAAGCCCTGAGGTCTGAAGCAAGATCGACGGTATGTCCGCCGTACTCCAGCGCCGCTATCAACAGCCTCGCAACACGCCGGTCGCCTGAAGGCACGGGATGACCCGGTGATTTCAGAGGGGCATAGAATGCAATGTGCATGAACGAACACCGAGTTCCCGCCGTTCAACCGGCGCTATTCTTTGCTGGGCTTTCCCGAAGACCCAATTTCTCCGCCAGTACACCAATGCACGCATGATGTGAAAAGTCGGTTCTTACGCGCTCACCGCCTGCCTGTCCGTACCTGATCCGAAGTTCCGGATCGCCGATGAGTTGGGCCAACCCCTGCGACATTCCATCGGCATCCTCCGGTTCCACAAGGTAACCGGTTTCGCCATGACGTATCAGTTCCGGAATCGCCGATACGTTGGTGGCAATACAGACAACATTCTGTGACTGCGCTTCCATCAGAACATTCGGAAGGCCGTCCCGGTCACCGGTCACATCGATTTTGCTCATCAAAGCGAAGATGTCGGCTTCCTTCAAAGCTGTTTTGACATCTCCCTGACTTTGGGCGCCGCGCCACTCAATCTTGTCTGAAATGCCTGCACTTTCAGCAAGCTGCTTGAGCTCAGAACCCAGTTCACCGCCACCGATGTGTATGAATTTCCAGGAAAGATCGCCTGGAAGCCGCGCCAGCGCTTCTATGAGGTCATCGTACCCTTTCTTGGCAACCATGCGCCCGACGGAGACAATCCTGACCGGATCATCGACATTGGTCCCGTCCGCCAGCCGCCTTTCGCCATCAGGAGCCGCAAAACGAGACAGATCGATGCCATGATAGACCAGTGCCACTTTTCTGGGACCGTCGTAGTCAAGCCCGTTCAAATGCTCGCATCCGCTTTCCGTACACGTCACACCCCAGGCCGCATCCGCGATTTTCTCCGTTTTTTCCCACTCGGAAATCGTCCAGATGTCCTTTGCATGCGCAGAAAAGCCCCATTCCACCCCCCGTATGATCGCAGCGTAACGTGCGGCCGACGACGGCGTGTGCAGGAAGTGACTGTAAACAAAATCCGTAGCCGGCGGCATTTCGACCGCGAGCACCAGGGCTTGTCCAAATCGGCGAACCCGATTTCTCGTCCAATCGCGCTTCAGATCCTTCACAAACCGTCCAAGGGCGCGCTTGTAACCGGGATATCGTCTCGCGCTGAACCAGGACCGCAGCACACGTAGCGGTTCCTGATGAAGGTATTCAGGAAGATAGAAGACCTTGGCCTTTATCTCATCGTGTACCGGATGGCGTTTGGTATCGGTAGGATGGCGCAATGAATACAGGGTAATCGGCAGACCCAATTGCTCAAGTTGATGAATTTCCTGAGCAATAAATGTTTCCGAAAGGCGCGGATAACCCTTCAGGACAATTGCGACGTGTCTGGAGATCCGATCTTCATCAGCCATAGATTTACAAGGCACGCTCAAAGCGCCGCCTTGTCCGGCCGATTGAAATTGAATAACGAAAACCGGCGGCGCTGCCGATTGTTAAGCCAAGGTGCCGCAAGATCATTGACGATGTCGAATCCACCAAGCAACTTTGGAATGAAGGCATCGGACGGACGGGGTTGATCCATCAGAGCAATCAGCGCGTCAGCCATCGTATCAGGATCTCGTTCGCCTTCCTGCGCCTCCATAGGATCGACAATCATTCGAATAAGCCCAAGCTCTTCAGCCTTTTTGGCCCGCAGGAATTGCTCCCGTCTTGGCACTGTCCTCGGTACAACCAGTGCCGGCTTGTTCAGCGTCAACAATTCACAAAACGTGTTGTATCCCCCCATCGCCACGATCGCCTTGGCCTGGTCCATCAGGTGTTCGACCTGGGCATGAAAGACGATTGCATCAACGTTAGGCAATTGCTCCGCGCGTTCCTGAAACTCAACCTGACGCTCCGCGGACATGAAGGGGCCGAGGACAAGCAGTGCCGGCAATGGCAGATCATTTCTGTTCTCATAGGCCGTGAGGACCCAGTCGATCAGCCCCTCACCATCCCCACCGCCTCCGGTCGTCACCAGCAGATAGTCATCGCTGGTAACTTCAGGCCAGTGCTTTGGGGGAATCGGCTGCGGCAACTGCCGGGGCAGGTAACCCGTGTAGACAATCTTGTCCGTAACCGACTGAGGCACATTCAACCCTTCAAGCGGATTGTAGATCTCCTTCAATCCGTAGACCCACACTTCATCGTAGAGCCGGTCAATCGCTGAAACAGCGCCTTTGCGCGACCACTCCGGCGCGAGAAGCTGCGGTTCATCAAGGACGTCCCTGAGACCGAGCACAATTCTGGTTCCACGCCGCTTGAGCATGCGCAGTGTCGCTTCCATCTCGCCGCGTAGTCCGAGCGGTTCCTTGTCAACAATTACGATGTCCGGGTCAAAAATGTCTGCAGTGTGCTTGATAATCGACTCACGGATTCGAACCGTCTCATCGATATTCAGATGCAGATTAAGCGACGTGTAATCACCATTGCGCAGTTTTATGACGCCGGGGACACGCACGAAATCGACGCGTGAACGAAAATCAAAGGCTCCGATAATGGGAGATCCCGTCAGGATCAGGGCTGACAAATCCGGGTTGCGCTCAACCAGATCGTTTGCAATCGCGCGACAGCGCCTCAGATGTCCCAGTCCGAAGGTATCGTGACTATACAAAAGAATGCGCGAGCCGCTTTTGCGGGAGAACAGCCGCATATCCGGACACCTGTCTACACAAAATACTTCGGGGTTAATTCGGAAGAGTTACCTGCCGCGTGACAATCCAGCTGCACGTTCCCCCAAACACGCAGTCACCATGCGAACTATTGCACAGAATTAGGTTGGTCGGAACAAATATTCTCTTTACGGTGTGAATCTTGAATTTGTTGGGGCTGGCGAAGGGGAGCGAAGAGACCGGTACTGCAATTTTCTGTTGCAATGATCTCGTCTCCAAGCAATTGTTTTCACATGGATAAAAGTCTTTTTAGATACGTCTGGCGGTTCAGCAAGAAAGAACAGCTCTTCATTTTGCTGATCGTTCTGGCCTCCATGCCATTCTATTTCATGTCGTTGAGCCTTCCGAAAACGATTGTTAACAAGGCCATCCAGGGAGAAGGATTCGACTTCCCTGAAGCCACCGCAAATATCCTCGAGCTTTCGTTCGACATCCCGGGATTTTTGACCGGTGTTCTCGGTGAAAAAGTTACGCTGTTTTCCGGTATCGACGTCGAACGTTTGCCCTATCTCGTCGCCTTGAGCCTGATGTTTCTTGCACTGGTGTGCATCAACGGCCTGTTTAAATTCTACATCAACACCTTCAAGGGCCGGCTGGGCGAACGCATGTTGCGGCGCCTGCGCTACACACTCGTCGACCGGGTCATGCGACTGCCTCCCCTGCACTTCCGCAAGGTCAAGGCCCCGGAAATTGCCACCATGGTCAAGGATGAGGTTGAGCCTCTGGGCGGGTTCATTGGCGACGCCTTTATCCAGCCGATCTTCCTTGGCGGTCAGGCAGCAACCGCCATGGCTTTCATATTGCTGCAAAGCTACTGGCTGGGTTCCATCGCCGCCGGAATCGTATTGGCACAGGCCTTCATCATTCCACGGTTGCGCAAGCGCCTGCTGGTCCTGGGCAAGGAACGCCAATTGGCGGCCCGCGCACTTGCCGGACGGGTCGGTGAAATTGTCGACGGCGTGGTCGAGGTCCATGTCAACGACACCACCAACTATGAACGTTCAGGCGTGTCCGACCGCCTGGGCCGGATTTTCAACATCCGGTATGAAATCTTCCGCCGAAAGTTTTTTGTCAAGTTTCTCAATAACTTCCTGTCTCAAGTAACACCGTTTCTATTCTATCTCGTTGGTGGCTATCTGGCGATTCGCGGCAACATGGATATCGGACAGCTGGTAGCCGTCATCGCGGCGTACAAGGACTTGCCTGCACCGATCAAGGAGTTGATCGATTGGGATCAGCAACGGCTGGACGTTCAGATCAAGTATACTCAGGTCGTGAAGCAATTCGACCATGAGCACATGCTTGATTCTGCTTTGCAACCTGTCGTATCCGAACCGATTCTGCCATTGACGGGGAACATCCAGGCATCGAACCTGACTTTGCTTGACGATTCAGGCGCAAAATTGCTCGAAAATGCCAACTTCACTTTTGATATATCGGATCACATTGGCGTTGTTGGAACGCTGAATGGTGGTGCAGAGCATTCCGCGGAATCACTGGTTCGCCTGCTGTCGCCGAATTCCGGAAAACTAACCGTCGCCGGATCAGACATCATGGAGATCCCGGAGTCCGTTCTCGGGCGTCGGATTGCCTATGTCGGGCCCGATGTCTATCTGGGGCCGACAAGCATAAGGGAAAACCTGCTCTACGGATTACGCTACGCACCATTCCGCGACGCAGATTATGACGATGACCAGCAATCTGTGCGCAACACGGCTCTCTCGGAGATAAAGGTCACCGGCAACTCCTTGCTCGATATCAATGCCGACTGGATTGACTATGACTCCGCCGGTGTCGGTGGCCCCGAAGAACTCGAAGACAAGCTGATCGGCGTCCTAAGCAAAGTAGGGCTCGACGAGGACATCTACCGGCTCGGTTTACGTGGCACAATCGACACGGCAAGTGAACCCGGTCTAGCCGCAAAGATACTCCAGGTTCGCCATGCCTTGCGTGAACGCCTCAACGAGCCGCCGCTGTCAAAACTGGTGGAGCCGTTTGACCCCAGCAAATATAACCGACAAGCCTCCATCGCAGAGAACCTCCTCTTCGGAACAAGCATCGGAAAGGAATTCGCCGAACAGAACCTGGCGACCAACGCCTACACCAACAGCATCATCAGCAAGCTTGATCTCGAAGGACCGTTTTTCGAAATGGGACGGGGCATTGCAAGTACGGTTGTGGAACTGTTTGCAGACCTGCCACCGGACCATCCGTTCTTCGATCAGGTCAATTTCATGGAACCCGATGACCTGCCGCTCTACGAGGCCGCTCTCAATCGGATCAAGGACGTTGATATAAACGGCGCCAATGAAGAAGACCGCGCGATGATGATGGCTTTGCCATTCTCATACGTCGAACCGCGTCTCCGTCTCGGTCTCCTCGACGAAGATCTTCAGAACAAGATCCTTGAGGCGCGCGTTGCCTTCCGGGAAGGCTTGCCGGATGAACTGTCGTCGACGATTGAGTTTTACGAGCCCGACACCTACAATACAGTTGCAAGTTTGCAGGACAATATCCTGCTTGGCCGCATCGCCTATGGCGCGGCCGAAGGGCCCGCACAAATTGGCAAGGCCATCGACGAGACCCTGGATGAACTTGATCTGAGGTCTGCCGTTTTCCACGTCGGTCTGGACTACAATGTCGGCACCGGCGGCAAACGCCTCAACGGCAACCAGCGTCAGAAGATCGGCCTGGCCCGGGCAATTCTCAAACGCCCCGATCTGGTGATCATCAACAAGTCTCTGGCGGGACTGGACAAGCAGTCCAAGGAGTCGATTATCACCGCTGTTCTCGAGAATGCGCGTGATGTCGGAGACGGCCGGAAACAGGGTATATACTGGGTTCTTGCGGAAGCAACCGACGCCAAGAAATTCGAACGCGTCATGGTCTTTGAAGATGGATCAGTTGCCGAAAACGGCCCACCGGATGAATTGGCTGAGAATGGCGGCGCATTTACCAAACTAATATCATCTTCGTGACCCATTTTGGGGTAATGATTGACACACGGAGGGACCCATGAGTCTCGTACACGAAGTAGACCTTTTGCGAAAAATACCAATCTTCGCGAAAATTGAACCAGGCAAACTGAAACTACTGGCATTCACTTCCGAACGTATTTCATTTGATGACGGCCAGACACTCTTCTGGCAGGGCGACCCGTCAGATGCGGCGTATGTCATCATTGCAGGCGGCGCCGATGTTCTGGTCAACACACCCAATGGCGAACTGTCAGTGGCAAAACTGGATCAGAATGCTCTGGTTGGTGAAATCGGTATTTTTCTGGATCTGCCCAGAACCGCTACGGTTCGTGCCATAGGTGGCGTGGAAACCTTGAGGATAGAGAAGCGGAACTTTTTCAGGCTAATCGAGGAATTCCCTGAAATGGGTGCTGAAGTCGTACGCGAACTTGCCCAACGGCTTGCTCACACGACTGCCGATCTGACCAAGACACGTAGCGAACTGGCGGCTCTTAAGAATTAACCGGTTTGAAAAGATGATGACCGTTTATGTCATCACCTTCTGATCAGTTCACGCTGTAATAGCGTTTGTACCACGCCACAAAATTGGCAAGGCCTTCCTCGATCGACGTGTGCGGATAATAGCCTGTTGCTTCTGACAATGCCGAACAATCCGCCCACGTGCTGACCACGTCGCCCGGTTGCATCGGCAGATACGTCTTGTTGGCGGTACGGCCGATACACTCTTCCAGAACCTCAATGTAACGCATGAGTTCAACCGGTTCGCTGTTCCCGATATTGAATATTCTATAGGGTGCAACTCCGCTGGATGCCGGCGATGGATTGTATGGATCCCAGCTTTCATCAGGGGTCGGCAGCACATCAAGAACCGCCGCAATCCCCTGGACGATATCACGTACATACGTGAAATCCCTTGTCATGCGCCCTTCGTTGTAAATCTCAATCGGCCGGTCATTGATGATCGCATCGGCAAACTTGAAAAACGCCATGTCCGGCCGGCCCCACTCGCCATAGACCGTAAAAAACCTCAACCCGGTAACAGGCAGATCGTAGAGATGGCTGTAGCTGTGCGCCATCGCTTCATTGGCCTTTTTGGTTGCCGCATACAGGGAAACCGGATGATCAGTCGTGTGCTGTTCCGAATAAGGCTGCGTCTTGTTGGCACCGTAAACGGAACTGGTTGAAGCAAACACCAGATGGTCGACCTGTCGCTGGCGGCACGCCTCAAGTACAACCGTAAAACCAATAAGATTGTTCTGCACATAGGCTTCGGGATGATCGATGCTGTAGCGAACGCCAGGCTGGGCCGCCAGATGCACGACCTGGGAAATCGAAGTCTTGCGGAACAACGATGCCACGCCCTCCACATCGCATAAGTCCAGTTCTTCAAACCGGAAATCGGGCAGTTCTGACAATTTTCCGACGCGGGCTTTCTTAAGGCTGACATCGTAATAGGGTGTGAAATTATCGACGCCCAAGACCCGCCTGCCGGCCTCCGCCAGCAACTTGGCCGTGTGAAAGCCGATAAATCCCGCTGCACCCGTAACCAGAATGGTCATGGCTGTTGCTCAGAACCGAGATCGAGGTCCGCAGGCGCTACGATGTCTGTTCGTCCGACGCTGAAATAGGTAAACGGCGATGATCGCATTTCTTCCAACGTGTAAACGTTTCTGAGGTCTACCAGCACCGGATCCACCATATCACCGGCCATGCGATTGAGATCAAGCCCCCTGAATTCGTTCCATTCCGTCAGAATGACAACCGCATGCGCCCCCTCTGCCACCTTGTAGGAGTCCGACACCCACTCTACATCGGGAAGCAAACGCGACGCAGCAGTCATGGCTACCGGATCGTATGCCAAAATCTCCGCACCCCGTTCAGTGAGTGCCGGCAGGATGGCAAGCGACGGCGCTTCGCGGACATCGTCAGTACCGGGTTTGAAACTCACGCCCAGAATGCCAATCCGTTTTCCCGACAGGTCACCCCCAACTGCATCCTGAATCCGGTCAACCATATCGATCTTTCGGCTTTCGTTCGCCGCAATGACACTGTCGACAACCGTCACACTCACACCGACATCACGTGCAATCGATGACAACGCTCTGGTGTCCTTTGGAAAACACGACCCGCCGTAGCCCGGACCGGGATGGAGAAACTTTGCGCCGATGCGTCCATCAAGCCCGATACCGTGAGCCAGGTCCTGGACATTTGCCCCCGTCGCTTCACACAGGTCTGCCATCTCGTTGATGAAGGTTATTTTTGTCGCCAGAAAAGCGTTAGCGGCATATTTGGTGAGTTCAGCCGTATTCAGATCCGTAAACACGACGGGCGCATTACGCAACGAAAGCGGACGATAAAGGCTTTGCAGGAGGTCCCGCCCCTTTTCCCCTTCTACACCCACCAGAACCCGGTCGGGATGCATGAAGTCTTCGATTGCGGCTCCTTCACGCAGGAACTCCGGATTGGACGCGACCTCAAACTCTGCACCGGGATTGGTCTCGCGAATTATTGCTGCAATGCGTTGGGCGGTTCCCACCGGCACAGTCGATTTCGTAACAACCAGGGTAAAACCTTCCAGGTTTTCCGCAATCTGGCGCGCTGCATCCTCGACGTAGACCATGTCGGCTGCACCGTCGCCCCGGCGTGACGGTGTGCCGACAGCAATGAAAACAATATCTGCCTGTGTTACCGCATCTGCCAATTTGGTCGTAAAGGATAGTCGTTCTGCAGCCATGTTGGTGCGAACTAGAACATCTAGCCCTGGTTCAAAAATTGGTATCTCACCCTGTCGCAGTCGTTCGATTTTTCCCGCATCCACATCAACGCACGTCACGTTGAAACCAAACTCGGAAAAACACGCCCCGGACACAAGCCCCACATAGCCTGTACCAATCATCGCGATACGCATGTTTGCTCGCCTATTGCCTCGAGGATCCAGCCACTACCGTCACGGTGACGGCAATTCCTATCCTAGCCATCGTTGCAACACAATGCACCTATCCACCGCCTGACCTTGTCAAACCTGACGAATGCTCCAGTATTGTTTATACACACGTTTGTACCTCATCGGATCAACCGGACTTCAGGAGGTTGTCGTCATGCAGGAGCTTTACAATAGGGTTCACATCGGATTGATCACGCTTTTCGTCGTGTTCATGATGTCGGCAGCAGCAATGGCACAATCCATAAGCAGCGACGATCAGGCCATATTCCGGCAAATCATTACCGACCAGATTGGTGCATTCCGTGAGGACGACGCGGTGACCGCCTTTTCGTTTGCCGCACCTGGTGTGCAGCAGAAGTTCAACAACGCCCAGACATTCATCACCATGGTGAAACGGGGCTACCTGCCGGTATACAGGCCGCAGCAATTCACATTTGGCCCGATATCAGACGAATTGGGTCATCCCACACAAAGAGTGAGCGTCATCGGACCGGACGGGACATTGTGGGTTGCCCTGTACGGTATGCAAAAACAACCGGATGGCAGTTGGAGAATTGGCGGTGTAGCGCTCATAAAACCACCTGGCGAAAGCACCTGACTTCAGGTTGCGCAACACATCACCGAGGCTATAATTCAACCGAACATACGGATGACGGGTGATCGTGGATTTTTCGCACCTGTTAGCCCGCCCCACGGATCACTGGACAACATTGAAAAATGCTAAAGAATGCTGCTGGCTCAACCGCCATTGAGCCTGACTTCGACATCATGGCACGCGACAATTATCATCGATTTCATCGCGAGATCATACGCTACAACGATCTCGATCCGCTGGGACACGTCACCAGTATTTCCTTTGTCAGCATGTTTGAGTCTGCGCGTATTCTGTTCATACACGAGAGCGGCAGTCCCGTTGACGGTCCTGACTTCGGCTGGATGCTCGTCAGTGTCGACATCGACTATCACAACCAACTACATTTCCCCTGTGACATCGATATCGGAACCCATTTGTTGAAGATCGGCAGAAGCTCCGTCACGACCATTCAGGGCATGTTTGACGGCACCCGGTGCTGCGCAACTCAGAGATCCGTGCTGGTGCATGTAGACCGGACCACGGACCGTTCCTCTCCCATTTCCGACGAGGCCCGCTCAGCCCTGATGCTCGCCGCCGGCACGCCCACCCACACAGGATAAGACACATGAAAGATGCCGTAATTGTTTCCACTGCCCGCACACCGATCGGTCGTGCGTTCCGCGGTGCCTTCAACAACACCAAAGCGCCAACAATGGCAGGACACGTCGTCAAGGAGGCCGTTGAACGGGCAGGAGTGGCCCCGGATGAAGTCGAAGACTGCATCATGGGCGCCGCCATGCAGGCCGGCACGACGGGATGGAATGTCGGGCGCATGAGCGCCATAGCAGCGGGCTTGCCGGTATCCGTTCCCGGCATGACCATCGACCGTCAATGTGCCTCAAGCCTGATCACCATCGCCACGGCCGCCCGGGCCATCCGCAGCGGCGAAGCCACGACAATCGTTGCAGGAGGTGTTGAACAGATCAGCCTGGTTCAGAAAGATTTTTTCGGCTGGATTTCCAAGGAAGTCGACAAGACTGTTACCGCGGCGAACGCATCCGCCTATATGCCCATGCTTCAGACCGCAGAGATCGTGGCAAAAAGGTACGGTATTTCCAGAGACGCACAAGACGAATACGGGCTGCAGAGCCAGCAACGCACCGCAGAAGCCCAGGCCGCTGGCCGCTTCGATGACGAGATTGTCCCCCTTGCTACAGTCAAGAAACTTGAGAACCGGGAAACCGGGGAAATTGCCTACGAAGACGTTACGTTGGCAACGGACGAAGGCAACCGGCCCGGCACCAGTCTCGAAGATCTTGTAAACCTCAAGCCGGTCATCGAGGACGGCTGCATCACGGCCGGCAATGCCAGCCAACTCTCCGACGGTGCCACGGCTTGTGTCGTCATGGAATCCAAACACGCAGAGCAAAAAGGACTGCAACCACTCGGGCTTTACAAAGGCGTAGCCGTGGCTGGCTGCGAACCCGACGAAATGGGGATCGGTCCGGTGTTTGCCGTCCCAAGACTGCTGGAACAAACCGGTCTGACAATAGACGACATCGATCTGTGGGAACTGAACGAGGCTTTCGCTGTTCAGGTCCTTTACTGCCGTGACCGTCTGGGAATTCCCGACGACAAACTCAACGTCAACGGCGGTGCCATTTCCATAGGTCATCCCTACGGCATGTCAGGCGCCCGCATGGTCGGTCATGCCTTGATCGAAGGCAAACGGCGCGGTGCAAAAAATGTGGTGGTCACCATGTGCATCGGCGGCGGCATGGGGGCTGCCGGCCTCTTCGAGGTACTCTAAAAAACATTGAGGGCCGGCGGTTCAGCGCCTGCGCACGCCATCCAGGTCATCGACGTCGAATGCGGATCTCAATCGGACAGGGCAAAATTCGCGAACCGCTGACTAATTGCCCAACGGATGAAAGCAGGATACCTGCCGGCCGTTGACCGGCTCCAGTGTCGGTGAATCCTGTTTGCAGCGATCTGTTGCCGAGCGGCATCTCGGATGAAACGCACACCCCGTGGGCGGGTCGAGGGGAGAAGGCAGTTCGCCGGTCAGCATGATCCGGTTTTTCTTGCGGGTTGGGTCGGCAACGGGCGTCGCGGACATGAGGGCGGCGGTATAGGGGTGCGAGGGATTTGCAAATACCGTTTTTGCATCGCCCGCTTCGACAACCTTTCCCAGATACATCACCATAATATCGTCGGCAATGTGTTTCACCACGGAGAGATCGTGGCTGATGAACAGGTATGCCAAATCGAGTTCGCCCTGAAGTTCAGCCAATATATTCAACACCTGCGCCTGGATGGAAAGATCTAGCGCTGACACGGGTTCATCAAGGACCAGGATTTTTGGCTCAAGCATCAATGCCCGGGCAATCGCGATGCGTTGTCGTTGTCCTCCGGAGAACATATGAGGATATCGCTCATAGTGTTCCGGGCGCAGGCCCACTCTCTCCATGGTTTCCTCGGCTTTTCGCCGACGGGCCTCAGGTGAAACATCCGTATTGAGTTTAAGAGGCTCCTCCAGAATATATCCAACCTTGTGGCGGGGATTGAGGGATCCGTATGGGTTCTGAAAAACGATCTGGATCGTTTGTCGCAACTCGGGAGTATTGACCAGAGTAGGCTTGCCCTCGATCAGCAATTCACCGTCGGTGGGCCTTTCAATCATTGTCACCACCCGCGCTAGAGTGGATTTCCCGCAACCGGATTCGCCAACGACGGCAAGTGTTTTCCCAGGCTCGAGGGCAAAGCTCGCGCCGTCCAAAGCCTTCACGGTACCGGGTTTGCGAAAAAAACCACTCCCCACTTCGTAGTGGCGTTTCAAATTGCGCGCTTCAATCACTGGACCGCTCATGATACCGCCACACCCACGTCACTATTAATTGGCTTTCCCTCGGACAAAGGATAGTTGCAAAGCGCAAACCCCAACGTGTCGCCTTGTCGTTCAACGCTTCGACTGCAACGCTCTGTCGCCAACTCGCAACGTGGCGAAAACAGACACCCCTCGGGTCGATCATGCTGACCGGGGACAACGCCCGGTATCGACGGCAGTTTTCGTCCGACGGCGCGCTCCGGTAATGCAGACAACAATGCTGCCGTATAGGGATGATGCGGATCGGAAAACAACCCTTCCACATTCTGTTCCTCAACCCGCTGGCCTGCATACTGCACTTGAACCCGCTCGGCTGTTTCGGCCACCACACCCATATCGTGGGTAATCAGTATGAGGCCCATGTCGTTTTCCCGTTGCAGGCGAACGAGCAATTCAAGTATTTGCGCCTGAATTGTCACATCAAGCGCGGTCGTTGGTTCATCGGCTATCAACAATTTGGGGTTGCATGCCAGTGCCATGGCGATCATGACGCGCTGACTCATGCCACCGGACAATTGATGCGGAAACGCTGAAAGCCGTTTCTCAGGTGCTGGAATTCCAACCAGATTGAGCAATTCAAGTGAACGGTTCCGCCGCTCAGTTCGATTCATGCCAAGATGGATCTTGAGGGTCTCACCCAGTTGGAAACCAACCGTAAAACATGGGTTCAGACTCGACATGGGTTCCTGGAAGATCATCGCTATATCTTTACCGATGATCTTGCGCAGCTGTGATTTGGACAATCCGAGCAAACCCTGGCCATCAAACTCCATAGTGTCGGCGGATACTTTTGCCGTCCAGGGAAGCAATCCCATGAGTGCCAGCATTGACACCGATTTGCCCGAACCGGATTCGCCGACAATTGATAGAATTTCTCCACGCTCACAGACAATATCAACACTGTCCACGGCACGAAAAAGACCACCGGCAGTCTGAAAGTCTACGGAAAGATTTCTGATCTCGAGCAGTGCCATCACGACCTCTTGAGCTTCGGGTCGAGTGCATCACGCAGTCCGTCACCCATCAGGTTGATCGCAAGCACGGTAATCAGGATAGCAAGACCAGGAAATGTGACAACCCACCAGGCCCTTAAAATGAACTCACGCGCTTCGGCCAGCATTGTTCCCCATTCCGGTGTCGGTGGTTGCGCGCCCATACCAAGAAATCCGAGCGCTGCCGCATCAAGAATGGCATTCGAGAAAGACAGCGTCGCCTGAACAGTTACCGGACCAAGGCAGTTTGGCAAAATGGTCCGGGTCATCAGGTAAAACGGAGACGCACCGGCGACTCGTGCCGAAATGACATATTCGCGGTTGAGTTCGCTCAGAACCGATGCCCTTGTCAGGCGGACAAAATGCGGTTGCAGCACAATCGCAATGGCAATCATCGCGTTAAGCAGTCCAGGGCCAAGAACAGCAACAAGGACCAGAGCGAGCAAAAGCGACGGAAAGGCAAGGATCACATCCATGATGCGCATGATGATCGTATCAACCACGCCTCTGAAATAACCCGCCACCAGGCCAATTGAAACGCCGCCCAAAACGGAAATGGCAACAACGACGACACCGATGAAAAGCGAGAATCTCGCGCCATAGATCAGGCGGGAAAGCATATCGCGGCCGACCGCGTCTGTGCCGAGAATGAAGGACCAGTTGCCTGCCTCATTCCAGACCGGAGGCAGCAGCAACGCATCTCGGTATTGCTGGTTCGGAGCATGGGGAGCGACCAGCGGCGCAAATATCGCCACGACAACAAGGACAATGAACACCCAAAGCCCGATCACAGCGCCCTTGTTTTCTGAGAAATAGAACCAAAACTCCGCCAGCATGCGCTTGCGGGTCTGGGCTCGGGCGGATTTGACGCTCGCTTCAACCTCGGGATCTGCTGTCTTGGCATCAGTCATGGCGGATCCTCGGATTAATGAGCCCGTAGGTCATGTCGACCAATAGATTGACTATCATTACAACGGCAGCAATCAGTAGTAATCCGCTTTGAACCACAGGATAGTCACGGCGAAATATCGAATCGACCATCCATTTGCCGATTCCCGGCCAGGAAAATATTGTCTCTGTCAGGATTGCCCCTGCAAGCAGCGTCCCTACACTGAGGCCGATGACCGTGATCACCGGAATCATGGCATTTCGCAAGGCGTGGACGCCAACCACCCTGCTGGGCGAAAGCCCTTTCGCTTTGGCTGTTCGTACGTAGTCCTCGCCCAGAACTTCGAGCATTGCTGATCGGGTCTGACGTGCGATGACGGCCAGCGGAATAGTCGCAAGCACAATCGATGGCAACACAAGATGGTGCACCGCGGAACCAAACGCACCCTTTTGGCCGGACAACAAACTGTCAATCAACATGAACCCGGTTTCCTGGGGAAAAAAGTAGATGAGCGAGATACGGCCGGACACCGGGGTCCATTGCAGCCACCCCGAGACGACGATAATCAACAACAGGCCCCACCAGAAAATCGGCATCGAATATCCGACCAAGGCAGTGCCCATGAGCGATTGGTCGATAAAAGAACCGCGCTTGCTGGCAGCGATGATGCCCGCGGGAATACCGATGCAAATGGCAAGAACGATGGCACAGAATGCCAGCTCGATTGTCGCTGGAAACAGGGTAAAAAACTCAACAAGAACCGGCTTTTTGGTAACCAGGGAATTGCCGAAATCCCCACTCAGCAAATCACCGAGATACTCCAGATATTGTTGCCAGATAGGCCGATCATAGCCAAATTCCTTCAACAGCGCGGCATACCGTTCCTCGCTGAGACCTCGTTCACCGGCCATCAGGAGCACCGGATCGCCAGGCAGCACCCGAACGAATCCAAAAGCCACGATGGTAATCCCGAGAAAGGTCGGTAGCAGAAGAGCGATGCGCTTGAGGATAAAAGTCAGCATCAGCCTAGACCCCGGAGTTCAATTGGATACAAGGACAAACGTTCTTCGCTGGGCGCAGAGATCCCAGCCATGTCGATGTCAACGTGCATTTGATTTGGATGCATGACTTGCGTTGCCTCACGGATGGTGGAACGAAACCCGATCCATTTCCTCGGGGACTATGCCAGTCGCAATTTTCAAGAACATGCAGGTCACCGCCATTGTGGCTGGTGACACTATCCCTCGCCCTTGTCCCCGCTCGTCCCCACGATACGAGCCAATTCAAGAATCGCCCGGGCAAGGAATGCCCGGGCGACAAATCGTGTTTGGCGTTATTCGGCGATATCCACACCGTCAAAACGATGACTGCCAAGCGGATCCATCTTATAGTTTGAAACCTTCTTGGACATCGGCATGAAGACAACCGAATGAGCGATCGTTGCCCAAGGTGCTTCGCGCTTGAAGACAACCTGAGACGCTTCGTAAAGCTTCGTGCGCTCAGCCTGATCCGAGATGGCTTTCGCTTTGTTGGTCAGGTCGTCGAACTCTTTGTTGCACCACTGCGCACGGTTGGAACCGCCAACAGAAGAACAGCTCAGAAGCACGGCAAGGAAGTTGTCCGGATCGCCATTGTCACCCGTCCACCCCAGAAGAACTGCACCGTCACGATCTTCGGCTTTCGACAGTTTCAGGTACTCGCCCCACTCATAGGAAACGATTTCAACCTCGACACCGACAGCGGCAAAATCCGCCTGAAGCAATTCAGCCATACGACGGGCATTGGGGTTGTAGGGACGTGCGACCGGCATGGCCCAGATTTTCATCTTCAGACCCGAGACACCGGCATCGGCCAGCATCTTCTTTGCCTTTGCCGGATCATAACCATCGTCGTTGATGGATTCATTGTAGGACCACATGGTCGGTGGTATCGGGTTCTTGGCAGCCTTGCCGGCACCTTCAAAGACGGCGTCCAGAATGGCCTGCTTGTTGATGGCGTGATTCAATGCCTTGCGCACATTCACATTGTCGAACGGAGCCACTTTCGTGTTGTAGGCAAGATACCCGACATTGAGGCCTTCCTGCTCCATCACGACCAGATTTGAATCACCCTTCAGATCGGCAATATCGGCTGGATTCGGATAGGGCGCCACATGGCATTCGCCGGCTTTGAGCTTCTGCATGCGAACCGAGTTATCGGTTGTGATGGCAAAGACAAGATCGTCGATCGGTTGTTTGCCACCCCAATAACCAGGATGGGCCTTGTAGCGGATTACCGCATCTTTTTGGTACGCGACCATCTGGAACGGTCCGGTGCCAATGGGCTGCTGGTTCAGATCTGCCTGTTTACCGGCACCATCAAGCTTGTCGGCATACTCCTTGGAAACCACCGAGGCAAAATCCATTGCAAGGTTTGCAACGGTTGGCGATTCCGGCTTGTTCAGCACGAACTTCACTGTCAGGTCGTCGACTTTTTCAACCGACTTGATCAGAGCAGGCATGTCCATGGCATTGAAATACTCCCACGAAGTGCCTTCCGTATATTTATGCCACTTGTGGTCTTCCTTGCGCTGACGGTCAAAAGTGAAGACAACGTCTTCTGCATTGAAATCACGTGTTGGCGTGAAATAGTCGGTGGAGTGAAACTTTACACCGGCACGAAGCTTGAACGTATATTCCAGACCATCATCCGATGCTGACCAGCTCTCAGCCAGGCCCGGAATAATTTTCGTGGTCCCACGTTCAAACTCGACCAGACGATTGTAAACCGGACGCGAAGAAGCGTTGAATGTGGTCCCTGCGGTGTAGAGTGCCGGATCAAATCCTTCCGGCGAACCTTCGGAACAATACACAAGCGTCTTTGCCTGTGCTGTTGTTGCCATCAGCGCAGCGGCAAAACCGGCTGCGATTAGTATTTTTTTATTCATTGGATACCCTCCTACTTAAAACCAGCCGGCAGCGCCTATGACTTTGTCCCGGCAAAACCGACCAATGCACTGTCTCCGTAGTCTTAAACCACGGGACAATTGTTGGAATTTGCACAACATCCCACAACCATCACACCGCGCTTCTTTAGCGTTAAATGCTCTGAGAAATCAGCATTTTGCCACGTTTGGCAAGATGGTTACGTTATTAACGGCGGATGGATAATGCCCCGACTCGACCAGCAATACAACAGTACAATCCAGTGTGTAGAAACACCGCTCGGATACTGTGAAACACTCCAGGAACCTAACGACGACGCAATTTCCCTGACGTCGCGAAGGCATCACATATCTGTCGTGAACTTTGTTCAATTCAGTCCGTTCAACCTGTCGTCAGATCATTGAATCTATGCTTTCAATACACAATAAAACGGTACAAAATGGCGCTTCGAACCAATCCAGCCGTCGCCTGGTAGCTGTTGGGTCTTCTTTGCGCACTCAGGCGCTGACCAGCGGTAAAACACTTGCCGACCAGATCCACCTGTCACTGACATTTTCTCATAATACCCAAAGGACCCTCTTGTAATGCTTAGATCAGTTCCAGTTCAACTCAACACGCGCGTCTATAACCTGTTCACTCATCCTATCCGTCTATTTGCCACAGCCGCAGTATTGGTTTGTGCCCCGCTCAGTTCCGCAGTCGCGCAGGAATCCGACGTCGTCGCCATAGTAGACGGCAGCGAAATCACCAAATCCCAATTGGAGTGGACACGTGAACTGGTTGGACCTGGCCTCGACCAGGTTCCCGAGGCACAACGCAACAAGGTTCTGATGTCCATCCTGATCGAGATCAGGCTTCTGTCCAATGCCGCCAAAGCCCAGGGAATGCATGAAAACGCAGCCTATAAAGAACGGCTGGAATGGTTGAAGCTTCAAGCCCTTAGAGATGCCTTTGTTGCCGAGCGCATAAATGCAAAGGTTACCGACGAATCCGTCAAGGCCGAATACGATAAACTGCTCGGCAAAGCCAAACCACAACTCGAACTAAAGGCCCGGCATATCCTCCTCAAGACAGAAGACGAGGCGAAAGCCGTAATCAAGGAACTTGAAGGCGGTGCCGATTTTGCCGAACTCGCCAAGACGAAATCCACCGGACCCAGCGGTCCCAACGGAGGAGATCTTGGCTACTTCACCCGCGGCCGCATGGTTCCAAGTTTCGAGAAAGCCGCCTTTGAACTCAAGGTTGGCGATTACTCCAAGGAGCCCGTAAAGTCGCAGTTCGGCTATCACGTCATCAAAGTTGACGATTCCCGTGAACAAATACCGCCATCGTTTGAACAGATGAAAGACAGGCTGCGGACCGAGCTAGAAACCCAAACCTTGCGTGCAGAAATCAAGGCCCTGCGAGAAAAGGCAAAAATCGAGATGAAATGAGCCTCCTTGAGGGCTACTGACAGATGGTTCCAAATCGGTTGTCGACCGACAACGGAACCGAATGACGAGGGATGGGTATTGTGACATCAATCACTGCCCATCCCACAGGCGGACCACCCTTCTCGCAAAACCACCCCACTGGAAAACATCGTGATCACGATCACGATAACTTGCCTTGTCCATTCCGGTGACCACCCCATCTTTTAGGCAGACGCACTGATCTGTGTTCAGTGCTACCGGAGCCGCTGCTAGGAGGTCACTTCATGAAAATCGTCGGAACAACATCACTGGGCGTCACATTTGCCATCGCGCTGGCGTCATCCGTTGCAATGTTTGGATCTGCCTCGACCGCAGATGCCGGACAGACTGTCTACAACTTCAACAACTATCATTCCTCAACCTATCATGTGAAAAAGAAAAAGAAGCCGGTTCCTGCGTCCTATCGCTCCAACCGTCAAAAGCGGGACCGGTACGGAGCCCGCAAACGCTTCGGGCCTGAAAGTGATCGTCGTTGGGACGGATTTCGCTGGTCGACACCTGCGCTGTATTGGTAGTCCATCACAGGAGTGGAAACATGAATGTTCTTGTTAAAGGCAATTGGCAATTTCCTGCCTTGTTTACAGCCCTTGCGCTCATAGCCCCACTGGGTCTTTCGCAGCCCGTGGACGCCGCCAGCGCATCTGGCAAGAAGGCCAAGTCGAGCGGCGTTTCTGTCGGGAGTTATTCAACCGCGCCTAAGCCCCGCGTCCGCCACAGAGGAACGGCCTACAACTTCACCAACTGGGAACGCGATACAACCCATGAAGGGTATGGTGAGTATTACGACGGGCGTTTCCAGTTCTTCGGACAAACGCCCCGCGTTGGTTATTCTGAACGACGCTACTGAACAATCCCACTGGGCCGTTGACCATTAGAGGGGCGCAATGTCGCCCCTCGCCCACATTGATCTTGTTTCGTCCATGAAGTCGTCGAACCGCTTTTCGTCGATGGCGCGCCGTATTCCACGCATAAGATCCTGATAATAATGCAGGTTGGACCATGTCACCAACATGGACCCCAGAAACTCGTTGCACCGGATGAGATGGTGCAGATAGGCCCGTGAATAGCCGCTTGTGGCCGGACAGTCGCTTTCCTCGTCCAACGGCCTGTGGTCGTCGGCATGCCGGGCATTGCGAACGTTTATTTTGCCGAAACGTGTAAAAGCCTGTCCATGACGACCGGAACGCGTAGGCATGACGCAATCAAACATGTCTATGCCCCGTGCAACCGATTGCAGAATGTCATCGGGAGTGCCTACCCCCATGAGATAACGCGGCCGATCCTGCGGCAAGACCGGCGTCGTGAAATCAAGCGTAGAGAGCATGGCCTCCTGCCCTTCCCCCACCGCCAGTCCCCCGACCGCATAACCATCGAATCCGATGTCCTTCAAGGCATCCGCAGATTCGTGGCGAAGTGTTTCAAACACACTTCCCTGAACAATACCGAACAGGGCTCGGCCGGGACGCTTGCCGAATGCGGTCTTCGACCGTTCCGCCCAGCGCATCGACAAGCGCATTGAACTTGCCGCTTCATCCTGCGAACAGGGAAACGGCGTACATTCGTCCAACACCATCTGGATATCCGATCCCAGCAGGTTCTGAATTTCGATACTGCGTTCGGGGCTGAGATGATGACGTGAACCGTCAATATGCGACTGGAAGGTCACCCCATCTTCGGTCATTTTCCTGAGCTTGGACAATGACATCACTTGAAACCCGCCGGAGTCAGTGAGTATCGGCCGCGGCCAGTTCATGAACTTGTGCAACCCGCCCAGCCCATCCACACGCTCAGCACCGGGCCTGAGCATGAGGTGATAGGTATTGCCAAGCAGGATATCCGCACCAGTCTGGCGGACCTGCTCGGGATACATGGCCTTGACGGTGGCGGCTGTCCCCACGGGCATGAATGCCGGTGTACGGATCCGACCCCGTGGCAAACTGATTTCGCCAAGCCGGGCCATGCCATCGACCGACTTGAGGTTGAAGGAGAAAGCACTCGTGTCGGTTGCCGCGTCGCCGATTGGATCTATGTCACTCATGTTGTTGAACAATCGCTCAGGCTGAGAAGACAGGCATCGCCGTAGCTGTAGAATCTGTAATCATGGGCGATGGCATGCGCATAAGCTGCTTTCATGCGCTCAAG
Organism: Hyphomicrobiales bacterium; assembly: GCA_021775835.1. The sequence goes on from JAJFHC010000045.1 coordinate 36,756, forward strand.
CCCCGCAAACGCGCTCACGAGCATGAACAGGGTTGACCGCGGCAGGTGAAAGTTCGTCAACAGCAATTCAGCGCATTTGAAGCGATACCCCGGCGTCATGAAAATATCGGTATCGCCGGCGAAAGGTTGCACAACACCGTCAGCGTCGGATGCACTTTCAAGCAAACGCAGAGATGTCGTTCCAACCGCAACCACCCGACCGCCATCCCGGCGCACCTGGTTGAGTCGACTGGCGGTTTCCTCGGGAATCTCTCCCCATTCGGCGTGCATCTTGTGATCATCGGTATCGTCACATTTTACCGGCAGAAAAGTGCCGGCGCCAACGTGAAGCGTCAATGTGCACGATTGAATACCCCGCCCTTCGAGAGCACCCAGCAACTGTTCGGTAAAATGAAGGCCAGCCGTCGGCGCAGCAACAGCCCCCGGAGGCCTGGCGAAAATAGTCTGATAGTCCGAAGCGTCAGCCTCGTCCGTGCCCCGCCGTGATGCGATGTAGGGCGGCAACGGCATGGATCCGTTCGCGACGATCGCTTCGTCCAGGTGATTGCCGCTGAAATCGAAACCCAGTTCGATTTCGCCACCGTGCCCTTTGCTCTTCACGGTCGCATCCAAGGCACTTCCGTGGCACACGGCAGAACGGTCGCCAAAGGCTATCCGGTCTCCCGTCTCCAGTTTCCTCGCCGGCCGGCAGAAGGCCAGCCAGGATGCATCTCCAGTGCGTTTGTGTAGCGTCGCCTCGATCCGCGGCGTCGTATCGCCCCGGCCAATCCGTACCCCTTTCAATCGCGCCGGGATAACCCGGGTGTCGTTAAATACCAGCATATCGCCTGGCGCGAGCACGTCGGGCAGGTCGGCTATCTGGCGGTCAGCAAAGCAAAACGGCATCGCGTCGTGAACGACAAGCAGACGCGCAGCCTCCCTCGGCTCCATCGGACGCAACGCAATGCATTCCTGAGGAAGCTCGAAATCGAACAGATCTACACGCACGGTCCACTCCCCGATCCCAATCAATGGAACGAAAATTTTACACCGGATCAGGGAGTTAACAGACGATCAGAGGTCGGCTGCAACCCGCATCTGGACAATCTTGTCCGGAT
>JAJFHC010000046.1 GCA_021775835.1 Hyphomicrobiales bacterium
CATAGATCCAGCTCCTGCCTGTGATGCGGGGCAGGATTGCCGGCCGGCCCGCGATCATGGTCTCACCGGCCACTTCTGCACGGAACTCGCCGCCGATGATCGAACGGGTGGTGAACACATCTCCGGGTCTGGCGTCGCCGCGGGCATGCATGGCGGCAAGTTGAGCCGAACTGCCCGTTCCGCACGGCGACCGGTCACAGCGCCCGGGACTCATGGTCGTGCACGTCCTGATCGCGCCGTCGTCTTCACGGTGGCGGAACATGACATAGGCGACTTCATTCAGACTAGGCTGTTCGGGATGAGCCACGGCAATTGAGCGTGCAAACTCCGCCTTCAGATACATCCCGGCTTCGGCCAGCCGGCGTGCATTCTCCGGCGCGATAACGAGATCGACCTCCGACACATCCACAAGAATATAAAAGCAACCACCGAACACCGCGTCGCCACTCACAGTTCCGAACCGTTCCGTTGTGATGGAAACATCAAGGTCCTGAACGAATGAAGGCACCATATCGAGAGTCACGCGCTCGCACTTGCCGTCGCGGCAATCCGCATGTGCCGTGACGAGCCCCGCCGGCGTATCCAGTCTGACCACCGATTTCGGCTCGGTCATTTCAACCAGACCGGTCTCCAGCAAAACCGTGGTCATGCAAATGGCGTTCGACCCCGACATGGGGTGCGCCATGTCGGGCTGAAAGATCATGAAGGCCGCATCGGCATCGTCACGAACAGGAGGCAGGAGGAGATTGACCGACATGGCCACTTGCCCTCGGGGCTCAAATATCAGGAACCGACGAAGCGTGTCATCGACATGATTGATGTGGTTCATCTTGTCGAGCATGGTCTCACCCGGCACGCCCAACACACCAGATGTGACGACCCTGCCAATCTCGCCTTCGCAGTGGGCATCGACCACTTGTAGTGTCTTTTTCCAACGCATTTCTTCAGGTCCCTCACGCGCTCAGGCAAAGTCTTGGGCCGGCAATGCTCACTCAGCCCTGAAGATGTCTCTTCAATGGATAGTTCTTAGTGCCGCTTGAAGCCAACGGCAAGACATCTCGACAGCACAGTAGCTTACCTCCTCATGAAAATCCTGCACGCTCGTGTGACGTGGATCACATACGGAATTGTTAACCATCCTTATCTCCTGATTACCGCCTTCCAATGAAGGGGCAACACAATCGGGAGATGAACGATGAATTCAGAAAATTATTGGCGCGACAAGGCGATTTCTTCAGTAGATCTCGCAGCTTGCATCGTTGTTTCCGCAGTTTTGGCAGCCGGCGTCCTCTTCATGTGAGGGATGTCAGGCGGGGGACAATCACACCACAGATCAAACGCTCATCAGACACATTCACCTGAATGGGCTGGGGACATCATAGTGCACCGACTGGGCCTGGGGCCCCACACTCGTAAAGCAGCGCGGCGTAATCAACTTCTCAGGACACTCTTGGCCTTGTCCATGAGCTGTGCAAGTTTCTTGTAGTGAGGACGCGCCTGACCGGTTGCACGCAGCAGTGACTTCTTAGCCGCATTGAGTGCTGCCGAAGCCTTGCGGTACACCTTGCTCGATTTGACCTTGGCGGCCGCATTTCGAAAAATCCGTGCGGCCGGCCGATAGTCCGGTTTGCGTGAAATTTTACTGGCAACGGAATTCAGGGCATCAGAAACACAGTCGAAGCGCTTTGGCTTCTGGACCGACCGGCAGGCCTCCAGACGGGCGTTGCCATCGGCCACTGCTCGATTCGTGAAACCAGAGTCGAAGGCCTCCACATAGTATGCGGTCGCCAGCATTATCATTGTCGCCGCCACCACCGTAGCCAGTCCTCTGGACAGGAAGAACTGTAGATCTGCCGTTTTTTTAATCATTGGACTGAATTTTCCTTCTTCAAAGTTTCCCAACCGTCACACATCAGAAATCATAAACACCCGATGACGGCTGTCATCGGAAATGGTTATTGATTGATCCGTTCGATCGCCGCCACTGTTCCAGGCCCGAACGAACCGTCAATCGCCCCTTTGTAGACACCAATTCCCTTCAGTTCCCGTTGAAACATCTTGCGAAATGCCGGACTCCAGGCCGCACTATTGTTGGCCATCTCCAGTTTCGCGCCTTCGATCTTTGCAAGAATCGAACGCATGACCCAGCGCGCTGCTGATTTCGGTGATTTCTTGACACCCTGGCCATCGTCATAAAGCGCCGCCAGATTGAACATGGCGTTGCCGTTGCCGGCCTCCGCGGCCTTCTGGTACCAGCGAACCGCCTCGTCAAAGTCCGCTTTGACGCCTTCGCCCAACGCATGCATGACCGCCATGTTGTTCATGGCATCGCCGTTGCCGCCGTTGGCCGCCTTTCTATACCAGGCAAGCGCTTGTTTAAGGTCTTTGACGACGCCGCCCTTGCCGGTCTCATGGTTACGGCCAATGAGAAATTGCGCCTCGGCATCGTTGCCTTCTGCAGCCCGCAGATACCATTGGTGAGCCTTGGCCGGGTCCTTGGGAACACCGATCCCTTCCGTGAGCATGTTCCCGAACGCCGTCATCGCCGGCACGGCCTTGAGTTCGGCCGCGCGTTCATACATCTGGGCCGCTTTCGCCAGACTTTTTGCAGCAAACAGCTCGTTGGCGGCAGCAAGAACCGCAGCTGGGTCGTCGCTTTCAAGAATCCGACCGGGCGCCGCGGGAGCCTTCCCTGCTGCAGCCTGACCCTTGAGAAACAACCGGTCGAGCAGGGACGAGTTGGTCCAGGGCAACTGTTTCTGCTTCGTTGTCTCGAAAACCTGGCGCCGGACGTCGGTCATCAGGACTGAAAGCTCAATGCCGGGGCGATCCAGATGCGCCAGCAAAGCGGTCGTGAATGGGCTGTTGCGGCCCGTACCGTCGTAGGCAACGTTGCCGGGTTCGGTGGCAAAAGCCAAAAACGTGTTCTTTGCTGCCAAGTCCTCTCGGGCGAGACCGTCCTTCTGTCCAACGATCAACGCGCTGCTTTCCTCGGATTGTTTCAATGGGTTGTTGCGGTAGGCATCCAGAAACCCAAGAACCACACGCGCCTTGGCGTTAAGACGCTGCAGGACATTCTGCAGCGCGACCGCCTGCGTCCCCAGGTCATTCTGGGAGGTAA
>JAJFHC010000047.1 GCA_021775835.1 Hyphomicrobiales bacterium
GACTATCGCCGGGCTCTGGAACTCAACCCCGCCCTCAAGCGCGCGCAGCTGGGTCTTGAACTGTTGACCGGGCAATAGCCGCACGACACAATCTTCCGTTCCGGCAGGGCGGGCACGGGCTTACCCCGTGAATTTCCGCACAGCAAGTTTCAAATGCACGCAGCCAACGGATGAAATCGGAATTTCATGTGGAAATCGGTGAGAAAACCCGGAAAACTGCGATCAAACACACTTGAGAACCGCCTCCCAAGTTGCTAGCGTCACTGTCATGTCAAGATACACTCTCAGAGACAATGGCTCCACCTGCCGCTTCTTCGACGGAGAAGCGGTCTTGATCAATGCCGACACTTCCGCCTATTACAGCATGAATGTGACTGGCACGTACCTGTTGCAGGCACTGCTCGTTTCGGGCCGGGAAGCTGGAGATATTTCACAAACGCTCGAAGAACAGTTTGGCGCCAACGTGGCGGATCTCGAAGGCGACGTTCGGGAGGCGATTTCCCATCTTGAATCCGAGGGTCTGATCATCCTTCTGGAAGACGGGAATGCCGCCACTGCGATTGAAGGCGGCGAGGAGTGCGCGTTGCCGGACGTGTATGAGAAACCGGTTCTCGAGTGTCATGGCAATCTCGAACAATTGATTCTCAGCGGCGAATGACCTCCGACATGATGGACGCTGACCGGATCAGGCTCATTGGCAAAGAGCTCCAGGTCGAGTTGTCCTCGACCGAAAACTCGCTCTATTTTCATGGAACGAGCATGCTGCCGTTCCTGCAGGAAGGTGATCTTGTCGTTGTCCGGCCGGTTGCATGGAGAGACCTGCGCCTCGGCGATGTTGTCACGTACAGGCATGAAGATAAATTCCCGACACGGCGAATTGCTCGAATCTGGGGGGACTGGCTCACCCTGCGTTGCGACAGTTGGAAAAATGTCGAGTATTACGTGCAAGCCGACGATTTCCTCGGCCGTGCCGAAGCCCGGTTTCGGGACGGGCACTGGATCACGGCCAAGGATTTGGAGTGGCGGTATGCGACCTTGCGGTCGATGATTCGCGCCTGTGTCCCGATTGTACGCCTCTGGCTTGAGTCCGTCCGGCAGCGCAACCAGTAATGACCGCATTGTCACCAGGTTCACAACCCTGCATCGGTGCATTTCGGGTCGGCAGTCTATGTGTTCACGCCGATGCCACGCGGGACGTCTATCTGGAGGATTTCTCAAGCTTTTTTGCCGCGGAAATTCAGGATCCCCGCGATGTTCCCTCCGCCGGAATGTATCTAACGATTGTGGAGGCTCCTGGTCCGTCGCCCATAGCGGTTCCGAATGACGGCATGGTCATCACAGCCGCCGGGGAGATTCATACGGAAGCGATGTTCGCTCAAACCGGGCACGAAGATGGTGTGCCGATAGCACGCGTCACAGTTTTTGCGGAAAATCTCAATCTGGATGAACGACGCATTTATCTCGTTGTATTGCTCAATAAACTCCTCTTCCGGCTAGGATACATGCGATTGCATTCCTCAGCCGTAGCGCTTGACGGCAAGGTGAACGTATTTATCGGCGACCGTGGCGCCGGCAAGAGCAGCATCTGTGCATTCTTGGCCGGGCGCGGCGGCCTTGTGCTCGCAGATGACGACGTAATGTTGCACTACGGTGGTGATGTCTGCGTGGTCAGCGGCTGTGACGAAACCATGCGGATCATGGCTGACACTGAAAGACATCTGTTCGGCCGGCTAGATGCCCCGGTCGAAATGTTTGGGGGGAAACCAAAGAAACAGATCATGACCGCCGAGCGTTTCTCGATCGAACCCTATGTGGACCATGCCCTGGACCGGATGTTCTTTCCACGAGTCGGTGAGAGCTTCAGCGTAATGCGTGTAACTCCCAGTCGCGTGGTCATGCGTCTGATGAATTCTTTGGTGTTGTACAATCGATTTGCAGGTGCAGGCGATCACAAGCAGACGCTGGATTATCTAGCTGATGTTGCCGCCCGGATAAACGCATACGAATTGACCTTGAGCCCTGATTTTTCTGATCTCGAGCAACTGCAAGCGTTTCTGACATGCGCTGAAAATTGAGAACGAGCGCATGAAAGTCTTCTATGTCATCAGCAACATATGCTGGATTTCCGGCGGAGCCGAAAAGGCCGCGTTGATGACGTTGCGACGGTTGCGTGAACACTACGGATTCGAATGCGAACTGCTCTCCAGCTACGCAGTGCCATACGAAGAGTGGCATGACGGTGTTCGCTTGAGGGGATTCCGCGATGTGGAAGAACTTAAGTCGATGGCGCGCGCAGAAAGGCCGGATGTCATTATTGCCTCTCTGGCAGACGCGGTACCTGCTTTCAAAGTCGCGTACCATTTCGATATTCCGAGAATCCTGTCCATTCACAGTTACGAGTTTTCGCCGCCGACCCCGATTGAAGTCCAGCAGTGGCAGATGCCCGAAGGCCACCGCACCCTGCCGCAGGCAGACATTGAGTTCGTCCTGAACTCTGCCGATCACATTTTTGTTTGCTCCCAACACATGCAGCGGTTCCTGCGCGCCCGTTCGAAACACGACAGCGAGGTTCTCCTGAACGATTGGGATGAGAAGGAAGTGTTGCTGGATCACATCGGTCAAAATGGAGACGGCCGGATCACCGCGATTTGCGGATATCGCCACAAGGGCGCCGAGATATTCCTTGATCTTGCCAAAAGGTTTCCTCAGGAGCGGTTCATGCTGGTCGGCAATCCGGGAAGCGACATCTCGCTCAGGATTCTGGATGCGGCGGCGGTTTGTACGAATGTGGAGCTGCCTGGTCGGATGTCACCAAGGGACTTTCTCGCACGCAGCAAGCTCGTTCTTGTTCCGTCACAATGGCCAGAACCCTTCGGACGTATTGCAGTTGAAGCCATGATCAACGGCATCCCCGTGCTTGCCAGCCGTTACGGAGGCCTGTGTGAGATTGTCGGCGATGGACCACAGGGTGTGGACGCGTACGACAGCATAGATGCATGGGAGGGTTGCCTGCGGGACCAACTCGAAGGGCGTCGAACGGAACCGGCGGACATTGAGGACGGATGTCTCCGGGCCCGCACGTTCATGACAGCAGAACCCATTCATCGGTTGGCACAGGTGATCCGGTTACTCGAGGCAAAATCCGCACCCACTTGGAGTTCGACATCAATTTCGTTCGCCGGCGGTTTGGACGGCCTGGAATCACACACGCTCGTGAACGCGGCATGGTCGCGGGAGTTTGCCGCTCGCGGCTTTGGCGGCGGAACAACCGACAACGAAGACCAGCGATTGTCGGATTACGTCCTTCTCCACGACTATTCGAAGGATTTCAACGAATTCCAGCCGACGGAAGCGGGCTACAACATAGCAATCCGAACTTCCGATTTTGGACCGTACCCGCGCAAGTGGGTAGACAAGATTGAGGCGGAGTTCGATCAGCTCTGGGTTTATACTGAATGGATCGCGGAACAGGCCCGTGTTGGCGGTGTTGATCCGGCATTGATCAGGGTCGTTCCATTGGGCGTTGAGCCCGACCTGTTCCGTCCTGATGGTCCGGTTTCCACACTCATTCCGAAAGATACTTTCACGTTTCTGTTTGTCGGCGGCGCTGTGCGGCGCAAGGGCATAGATATCCTGCTCAGAGCCTACCGGAAATCGTTTTCGTCGCTGGATGACGTGACACTCGTGATCAAGGGTGATTCACAGAACATATTCTATAAGAACCACAACGAGGTCAGCGAAGTCACGGCGTCCGGAGAGGAGCGCGGCGCACCACGAATCGTGCACATAGACAAACATCTCACAGACGAGGAACTGGCGGCATTGTATCGCAGCTGTGATGTCGGTGTGTTTCCCTACAGAGCCGAAGGTTTCGTGTTGCCAATCGCCGAGGCGATGGCGAGCGGCACGCCGTCGATCGTCCCGGATTTCGGCCCCTGTCTCGATTTTTGTTCGGAATCAACCTCCTTCCTCGTGCCTGCACGGCGGATACGGCTCCCCTTTAAACAAACTGTCAGTCTTGCACTGGGTTTCGAGATGGAGGTCGATGCGGTTGATTTCTGTGAGGTGCGCGAAGAGGCTCTCGCGCAGACGCTCCGCAACGTTTTTGACGCCGGCCGCGCGGGGTTGGTTGACAAACAACAGGCCGGCCTCAACACAGCACGGGAACGGTTGAGCTGGTCATCTTCGGTTGACCGCATTGAGACGTGCCTTCGTGAACTCAAGCAAACGACACCGCGCCGACTCTTGACCAGCCGTACAGCCGAAGCAAAACAGTACCAGCGGGTAATGGCAGTACATGAAATGGCCGTCGAATTGACCATGGGGCGTCTCGGGGATCGCGAGGCAACATGAAGGAAATCAGTGGTCCTCGCTCGAAACGGCCGGCAACACCCGTTGGCCAACATCTACCGAGACAGGGCCATGATTTCCTTGTTCGCCCGTCCCAGTCGTTCCGACATCAGGCGGACGATGAAGGAGTGGAACAGGCCCGCCGCCGCGGGCTGGGTTTCGTTCATGTGTTTGTACTCATCCTGCCCGAGCCGGTAAAACCGTGCATCGTCGTTGATCACGGCCGTGGCTGAGCGTGCCGCCCCTGTGTAGAGCGCCATTTCACCAAGGATGGCACCGGCGCGCATGGTGCGTAGATGCAAGGTTTGGCCGTTTGGCAGATCCAGGACGACGGAGACAGACCCGTTCAGGACCAGGTACAGGGAATCGCCCGGATCGCCCTGGCGGAACAGGACTTCGCCACTTCCGACGGAAACCTGCTCGAACTGCGGCGAAATGATCTTGGCCGCCTCCAGGTCTCCCAAAAGGAACGACAGGAGTTTGACTGGATCGTCCTCGTCGTCGTCACCGATAAACCCTTCGAGAATTCGGTCGTCGCACCAGGCAACACCTTCGTCCAGGTCATCGAACAGACGCACATTGTCCGATGACCCTGGATTGTCGTCGACCATTTTCTGAAGCCTCTCCCCGACATCGGGCGAACTACCGGTCAGGACCAGCACCACGCCACCCTTTCGGCAAACCTGGATGAGTTTGGCGAAACTGTTGACGGCAGAGGTGTCCATCGCATCGACACGGTGGAAGTCCATGATCAGGTAGCGAATCGTGGCCCGCTCGGGACTGTCGAGCAGGGCGCGGATGTCTTCGAGCAGGCGGCTGGCCGTCCCGAAGAACAGAAAACCCTGGAGCACGAAAATGTGGAGTTCATCACCGTGCTGGTCGAGATACTGGCTCTGTTTCCGGTTGCGGTCGATGTTGCTGACATGTTCAGCACCTGACATGTTTGCCTTGATGACACTCAACTGGGAATAGCTGTGCACGAACAGCAGGATGGCGAGGACGACGCCGACCGCCACGCCTTCCAGAATACCGTAGGCGGCCACCACGAACAGAATCAGGCACACGACGGCAAAATCCTTGAGCGGCAGTTTTTTGCGCGCCTGCCAGACCCAGGACATGAGGAAATCGATGCCGATGTACATGAGCAGCCCGCCCAGTATCAGGGTCGGTGCATAGGCAATCGGTCCGGGCCCTACCATGATCGCGCCGATTACGAGTGCGCCATATATCAGAACCATGATGAAACGCGTGGCGCCCAGTTTGTAGACAAAGGCAGTGTCGGCCGCGGCCTGGATTATCAGCGGCCCGGTGCACAGGCCGGTCAGGACGCTGGCGCCGCCGGCGACCTTGAGTTCATGGTTGGGATCCATGTCCCGGTCCAGCACGATCTCGATGCCCGAAGTATCGAGCAGCACCATGATCACGCTCATCAGGGTCATGACGAGGATCGTGCCGGATTGTGCAAGGATGACCGGCCAGTTCACCAGCGCCAGCTGATCGGGGGTGAACACCGGGAAGAAGTTGGCATTGGCCGTATCGATCGACGGCAGCCAGTGCTGGGCACCCGCCATTTCCACTGTGGTGCCGGTGGCAAACATCACCGAATAGAAGATGATGATCGTGACCAGCAGGAACGACGGCATCAACAGCCAGTGGCTGTAGCGTTGATCGAGCACGTAGAACAGGACCGCGAACAGGAGTGCCGGTGCCAGGTGTATGGCGGTTTTCATGGTCAGAAAACTCGCGGGATCGGCCAGGCTGACGATCGGGCCGAGTGCAACCAGGACGCCGCCTTTGAACAACAGGAATCCGAGTCCGGCGAAGAACCCACCCATGACAGGATAAGGAATATAGCGCGCCAGCATGCCAAGCTTCGCCCAGCCGAGCCCAAACAGTACAACGCCAATGAACAGTGTGGCGGCGAGGATTGCGGCGACTGCCGTGGCAATGACCGCCTCGCCCGGTTGCCCCTGCATCGCCAGGGCAATGGCGGCAACCAGAGACGCAACGATCGGCGCCTGTCCGCTGCGGGGTCCGGCAATCACCGCCTTGTAGCTGCTGCCGGCGGCCACCAGCACGCCTCCGATCGCCGATCCGATCAGGAACAGGCCGATCCCTGTCGACAGATACGGCGACAGCGGTCCGGAAAACACCAGGGCCGCAACGGATATGGCTGTCGTGACATTCATAACGGCGAGAAGGGCCGCCGCCGTTGCATTCGGCAACAAAATCTGCGGCGAGATGATCGACGTGATGAACGACGAAATTGGCGCTGAAATATTCACGGCACAAACCCGCCAGACAAGACCCTGGCCGCATGGCGGTCTTGCAAAAAAGTTCTGATCACTCTGATCCCCCCCGGGATTCTCCCCAGCAAAATTCTATTCTTCAGATGGCTGCACCTGCTAAAGCACATCTGATGCGACGGTATTGTCGTCGACACCAAGCAACTGATTGACATCGGTTCCGCCATAGACGATCTCCTGAAGAACGGCACCCCCTGCCGCCCCGTCGGTTCCTGTCTCGTCGTTTGCACTGTTTGAGTTTTCCGCAACCTGACCCTGTGCCGGATCGGTGCTCACCGGGTCGTTTGTGATCCGGCCGAAGGCGTCGTCGAACTGCTGCGACAGATCGAGATTGCTGCCGACACCGTCAAAATCAAGCAAACCGTCGAGACCGACAGTCTGCGAGGCCTGCGCCAGTCCGACTTCCACGAAATTGCGTGTCTCGCCGTTCGCCAGCGTCACTTCACCCTCAGCATAAACCTGCGTGTCGCCGATGACGTAGTCGGCCAGTGCAGCGCCCAGGTCGACTGAGGCGATGCCCTGTTGCGCAAAGGAACTCAACTCGCCCTCATCGGTGCGTGCGTCGCTGTCGGCGTCTATCCAGACCTGCAGGTTGTCGAAGTCGAGATCGGTTGCATCGAAGATGCCGTCCTGGTTGCTGTCGAGACTGAGCAGGGCATCGAGGGAGTCGAAATGACCGCCGTCGCCCAACCACGGCGACACCACTTCAGAACCGTCTTCGATGACGCCCGACCCATCCAGGTCGATCACCAGAAGGCCATCCTCAGGCCCGGCCCAACTGGTGAGCGTCTCGGCGGTGCCGTCGGCATCGAGGTCGAAGTCGACCGCACCGGCAAAGGCAAAACCGTCGTCGCCCAGGTCGACCACGAGCGGATCGCCGGCCACGTTCGAATTGACGCCATCCTGGATCCGCACTTCGGCATTGCCGTTGACGTAGCGGTTGAAGGTCACCGTATCGACCACCACCTGGCCGGCGCTCGTCCAGCCGGCGTCGGTGAAGGTCACATTGTCCGTGGGGCCAGTGCCGAGAACGTTCAGGATAGCCACGCCGCCGCTGCGTTCCGTGGTGATATCGAAGACGCTGAGCTGGTCCACGCTCAGGGTGGAACTGCCGCCGCCGGTGAGATCGATGGTCTCGATGCCGGTGATGATGCCGGGTTTCGTCGTGCTGAGATTAAGGCTCGTACTCGTGCCGTCGAAGCGCAGGGTGTCCGCCCCGGTGCCGCCGTCGATTCGCACGAAGGACGAGTCGGAGACCGCCACAAGATCGTCGCCGGCACCGCCGCGCAGCACATCCGCGCCGCCATTGCCGACCAGCGTGTCATCGCCGCGCCCGCCGATCAGAACATCTGCCACCGCCATGCCGGTGGTGTTGACAGCCGCAGAGGCGCCGTTGAATGCGCTGCCGAAGACGATGTAGCTTTCGCCGGAATTGTTGCCGTTGGCGTCGGCATAACGGGCGCCGATGATCAGGTCGTCGAACCCGTCGCCATTGACATCTCCGGCAGACGATACCGAGGCGCCACTGTTATCGCTCGCATCGATGCCGTTGAGCTTGAACCCGTTGACGCCGTCGAGCGACGACAGGTCGAAGCTGCCGCCGGCCACAGTCGCTGCCTGGCCAAACACCACATAACTCTCGCCGGAACCGTTTGCGGTCGTGTAAGTGCCGATGATCAGGTCGTCGAACCCGTCGCCGTTGAAGTCACCGGCAGAAGACACAGCGCGCGCGCCACTGCCGGCGATGGCGTTGATCGTGAAGCCGTTGGTGCCATTGAGTGTTGACGGATCAAACGATGCGGTGAAGGCGACCGTGGTGCCGAAGATAACATAGACCTCGCCGGCATTGGAGGTCCCGCCGCCAGGGGCCACGACGGCGATGTCGTCAAAGCCGTCGCCATTGATGTCGCCTGCCGAGGATATTGAAACGCCGACCTGATCACTGCCGCCGTTACCGATGACCGTGAAGCCATCGCTGCCGTTGAGCCCCGATAGATTGAAGTTGAAGCTGAATCCGCTGGCCTTGCCGAAAACAATGGAAGCCTCACCGGCGGCAGCAACCACGTTGCCGACACCGTCACCGTCGATGGCCCCAACTATGACGTCGTCGAACCCGTCGCCGTTGATGTCGCCGGCGGACGAGACCGAGAAACCGCTGCCATCGTTGTTATCGATGCCATTGATACGGAAACCATCGGTGCCGTTAAGAGACGTGAGGGTGGTGGTGAATCCGCTTGCCTTGCCGAACACGACGTAGCTTTCGCCGGAACCCGGGTTGCCGCCATCACCGCCGCCGACACCGATGATGATGTCGTCGAAGCCATCGCCGTTCACATCACCGGCCGAAGACACAGCTCGACCGCTTTGGTCGTTCACGTCGCTTCCAATGAAGGTAACCCCGAAAGCACCAGAACCGGCAACCGTGGAAAGATCGAAGGTCGCCGCGAAACCGCTGGCCTTGCCGAACACCACATAGGTCTCGCCGGCATTGCTGTTGGGAACGTCCGCGTTATACGCAGCAAGGACAATATCGGCAAAACCATCGCCATTGAAGTCGCCGGCCGAAGACACCGACCGGCCGGTTATGTCGTCGGCGTCGATGCCGTTCAGCACGAAGCCATCAGTTCCGTTCAGCGCGGAGAGTTCGACGCTGGCGCCAAAACCACCCGCCTTGCCGAACACCACATAGGCCTCGCCAGCCTGCGAGTCGCCGTTCGGGTCGCCCTTCGGCGCGCCGATAATGACGTCGTCAAAGCCGTCGCCATTGACGTCGCCCGCAGAAGACACAGACCGGCCGTTCTCATCGCCGAGGTTCACCCCGTTGAGTACGAAACCATTGGTGCCGTTGAGGGCGGAAAGCTCGATCACGGATGTCGCCGGCACCACCGCGGTCACGCCGTCTTCCACCCGGACCTCGGCATTGCCGTTGGTGAAGCGGTCGAACGTCACCGTGTTGACGACGATCTGGCCCACGTTGAACCAGCCGGTTTCGGCGAAAGTCACCTGGTCGCCGGCATTGCCGGTTACCGACAGCACAGCCGTGCCGCCGCTGCGTTCGGTTGTGATGTCGAAGACGTCCGACTGATTCAGGGTCAGGGAATTGTTGCCGGAACCGGTCAGGTCGATGGTCTCGATATCGGAGATGATGGCGGGGAGAATGCTGGTGAGATCGAGATTTACGCCAGAACCATCAACGCGCAGGGTATCATCGCCCGTGCCGCCGTCGATGCGGGCAAAGTTGACATCGGAAACACCAAGAATATCATCGCCTGCGCCAGAGCGGATAACATCTGTACCGCCATTGCCGGTCAGCGTGTCGTCGCCCAGCCCGCCGAGCAGGATATTGGCATTGCCGTCGCCGTTTGTGGTGATCGGCGTATTGCCCGCCCCGAAGGCGCCGCCGAACAGAACATAGGCCTCGCCCGCGCCGCCACCGCCATCATCGCCGCCGCCTGCGCCAACGATCAGGTCGTCAAAGCCGTCGCCATTGACATCCCCCGCCGACGAAACGCTGCGACCGGCCCGGTCATTTGCCAAATCACCCTGGATGATGAAGCCCTGAGACGCAGAAAGCGTTGTCAGGTCGATCACCTGGCGGGCGCCGACCGTGGTGCCGAAGGTGCCGCCCGAGCCGAACAGCACATAGGCCTCGCCGGCATTGCCGCCGCCATCATCGCCATCGCGGGCGCCAACGATGAGGTCCTCAAACCCGTCGCCATTGACATCCCCCGCCGCCGAAACGCTGAAGCCGGCCTGGTCACCTGCCGTATCGCCCTGGATGATGAAGCCTTGAGACCCAGAAAGCGTTGTCAGGTCGATGACCTGGCGGGCGCCGACCGTGGCGCCGAAGGTGCCGCCGGAGCCGAACACCACATAGGCCTCGCCGGCATTGGAGCCGCCATCATCACCAACGTACGCACCAACGATCAGGTCGTCAAAGCCGTCGCCGTTGACATCGCCCGCCGTCGAAACGCTGCGACCGGCCTCGTCACTTGCCCCATCACCCTGGATGATGAAGCCTTGGGCGGCGGTGAGCGACGTCAGGTCGATGACCTGGCGGGCGCCAACCGCGGCGCCGAAGGTCCCGCTGGAGCCAAACAGCACATAGGCTTCGCCGGCAGTACCGCCGCCATCATCGCCAGCGGGCGCACCGACGATCAGATCGTCAAAGCCGTCGCCATTGACATCGCCCGCCTCCGAGACGCTGCGACCGGCCTGGTCACCTGCTGCATCGCCCTGGATGATGAAGCCTTGGGCGGCGGTGAGCGACGTCAGGTCGATGACCTGGCGGGCGCCCATCGTGGCGCCGAAGGTGTCGCTGGAGCCGAACAATACATAGGCTTCGCCGGCATTAAGACCGCCATCAGCGCCAAGGCGGGCACCGACGATCAGGTCGTCAAAGCCGTCGCCATTGACATCGCCCGCCTCCGAAACGCTGGTGCCGGTCTGGTCACCTGCCACATCACCCTGGATGATGAAGCCTTGGGTGGCGGTAAGCGTCGTCAGGTCTATTACCTGGCGGGCGCCCACTGTGGTGCCGAAGGTTCCGCTGGAGCCGAACAGTACATAGGTCTCGCCGGCATTGCCGCCGCCATCATCGCCATATTTCGCACCAACGATCAGGTCGTCAAAGCCGTCGCCATTGACATCGCCCGCCGCCGAGACGCTGTAGCCGGCAAAGTCACCTGCAACATCGCCTTGGACGACGAAACCTTGAGACACGGAGAGAGTTGTCAGGTCTATTACCTGGCGGGCGCCGACTGTGGCGCCGAAGGTCCCGCCGGAGCCGAACAGCACATAAGCTTCGCCGGCATCGACGCCGCCATCATCACCTCTCAACGCACCAACAATGAGGTCCTCAAAGCCGTCGCCGTTGACATCACCCGCCTCCGAAACGCTGAAGCCGGCCTCGTCACCTGCAACATCGCCCTGGACGATGAAGCCCTGGGCGGCGGTCAGAGTGGTGAGGTCGATATCGTTCGGCACCGATACCGACACGCCGTCCTGAACCCGAAGTTCCGCGATGCCCTTGGCGTAGCGGTCGAAGATGATGCCGCCGTCGGTGATCTGGCCGATGTTGGTCCAGAAGCTGTCGGCCAGGGTGACCTGGTCGCCCGCATTGCCGGTGACTTTCAGAATGGCCACGCCGCCTTCGCGTTCGGTCGTGATGTCGAAAATGTCCGACTGGTTCAGGGTCAGCGAGTTGTTGCCGGAGCCGGTCAGGTCAATCGTCTCGATGTCCGAGATGATGCTCGGCAGCACGGTCGTCAGGTCCAGGTTCACGCCGCTGCCGTCGATCCTCAAGGTATCTGTGCCGGTGCCGCCGTCGATACGCGCGAAGCTTGCATCGGAGACGCCGAGAATGTCGTCGCCCGCGCCGGAGCGGATCACATCTGCACCGCCATTGCCGGTCAACGTGTCGTCCCCGAGTCCGCCGAGCAGGATGTCAGCGCCGCCCGTGCCCGTGGTCGTGACCGGTGTGTTGCCCCGGTCGAATGCGCCGCCGAACAGCACATAGCCAGCGCCCTCACCGGCGCCGGCAAATCTTGCTCCGACAATCAGGTCGTCAAAGCCGTCGTCATTGACATCTCCCGCCTCTGAAACGCTGAAACCGGCCTGGTCATTTGCCAGATCGCCCTGGATGATGAAGCCTTCAGGTGCAGAGAGCGTCGTCAGGTCGATCACCTGGCGGGCACCGACCGTGGTGCCGAAGGTGCCGCCCGACCCGAACAGCACATAGGCCTCGCCGGCATTGCCGCCGCCGTCATCGCCATATTTCGCACCGACGATCAGGTCGTCAAAACCATCGCCGTTGATATCGCCCGCCGAGGAGACGCTGATCCCCGCCTGATCGCCATCGAAGTCGCCCTGAACGATGAATCCCTGAGTCACGGAGAGCGACGCCACGTCAATCACCTGGCGCGAGCCGACCGTGGTGCCGAAGGTGCCGCCCGAGCCGAACACCACATAGGCCTCGCCGGCATTCGCTCCGCCGTCGTCACCATACTTGGCACCGACGATCAGATCATCAAACCCGTCGCCATTGACATCGCCCGCCGAGGAGACGCTAGTGCCGGCCACGTCACCGGCGAGATCGCCCTGAATGATGAAGCCCTGAGACGTGGTGAGCGACGTTAGGTCCCTCGTGCCTAAGGCACCACCCGAGCCGAACACCACATAGGCTTCGCCGGCAGAGTTGCCGCCATCATCGCCATTACGAGCACCGATTATCAGGTCCTCAAAGCCGTCGCCATTGACATCGCCCGCCGAAGAGACACTGCCGCCGGCATAATCAAATGTTACATCGCCCTGGATGGTGAAGCCTTCAGGTCCAGAAAGCGACGTCAGGTCAATCACCTGGCGGCCGGAGACGTTCGTGCCGAAGGTGCCGCCTGAGCCGAACACCACATAGGCCTCACCGGCATAGCTGCCGCCATTATCGCCCTTGAACGCTCCAACGATCAGGTCGTCAAAGCCGTCGCCGTTGATGTCGCCTGCCGAAGAGACGCTGGCACCGGCATTGTCCAACGTGACATCGCCCTGGATGATGAAACCTTCAGTGGCGCTAAGCGACGCCACGTCAATCACCTGGCGGCCGGAGACGTCCGTACCAAAAGTGCCACTGGAGCCGAACACAACGTAAGCCTCGCCTGCGTCGGTGCCGCCATCGTCGCCATAGGGCGCCCCGACGATCAGGTCGTCAAAACCGTCGCCATTGACATCGCCTGCCGACGAGACACTGCGCCCGGCCCGGTCCTGCACCACATGGCCCTCGATGATGAAGCCTTCGGCAGCCGTGAGCGACGTCAGGTCAATCACCTGGCGGCCGGAGACGTCCGTGCCGAAGGTGCCGCCGGAGCCGAAAACCACATAGGCCTCGCCCGAGTAGGGTGACCCGCCATCATCACCAAACGGCGTGCCGACGATCACGTCGTCAAAGCCGTCGCCGTTGATATCGCCTGCCGAGGAGACACTGTAGCCGGCCTGGTCGGTTGCCTCATCGCCCCGGATGACGAAGCCCTGAGCGGCGGACAGGCTCGTCAGGTCGATATCAGTCACATCCCCCTCTGGTGTCACCGTGACGACCGAGTTGGCCGCGACTGTGCCGCCGTCGCCATCAGTGACCGTGATGGCCAGCGTGCGGCTGGCGGTCGGCGTATCGGAGGAGTTGGCGTAGGTCAGGTTTTGCAGCAGAGCATCGACCGCCGCCGGCGTTGCGGCGGCGTTGAAGGTGACGACGAGATCGTTCGCCCCGCTTCCCCCCGTAAACGTGCCGATAATGGTGTTGGCGAAGCGGACATTTGTGCCATCGACGCTGATCTGCCCGGCGCCCGTGCCTTCATTATTGATGGCGATCGTGTCCTCGCCATTGACGAAGCCCGAAACGGTGAGCCTGCCGGTATCCAGATCGGCGCTGTCCAGGTCCTCGAACACCACCGCCGCATCGATGATCTGCGGTGCGGCATTGACCGTGTTCTCAAGGAACGTCGCGGCGTCGAGGCCGGTCAGGGTGGGATTGTCGTTTGTGCCGGTGATGGCAATCGTCACCGTTGTGGTCGATTTGGCGCCGTCGGTGTCCTGCAGGGTGTAGGTGAAGACATCGCTTGCCGCTTCGCCCGCGGCCAGCGCCTGCGTATCGGCATCTGCGTTGTTCAGCGTATAGGTGTACCCGCCGGTCGCCGCGATCGTGAGCGTGCCAAAGGTTCCCACGACGGCGCTCGCCACATTGCCCGACTGTTCGCTGCCCGAAACATCGCCTGCCGCAACCCCGACAACCGTCTTGGTATCGCCGGCGTCTACGTCGGTGTCGTTGGTCAGCACATTGCCGGTCGCCGTTGGATCGCCTGCAAACACTGAACCGATTGTGCTCAGATCAAACAGATGCGCCTCACCGGCACCGCTGCCACCAACATCTCCACCATTTGCTCCTACAACTACGTTGTCCCCGTCAACTGCGACCGACGAGCCAAAGAAGTCCTGGGCGTTGGGTGTCGGATCAGTAATCGTGTTGAGCAGTTCGCCGGTAGATGCGCTGAACCGATAGGCCTCGCCTGCATTGGCACCGTTAGTAGTGTCTCTAATGGTGCTAATCAGGACATTGTCACCATCGAGTGCGACGGACAGACCAAAATTGTCGCCAGCTACAGGCGACGGATTGTCGAAAGTTTGCAGCAGATTGCCAGTAGTGGCATCAAACAAATATGCCTCGCCAACGTTGGAACCGGACGTATCGTCATTTGACGCGCCGATCAGCACAAAGTTGCCGTCAACCGCGACGGAGGAGCCAAAACCGTCGCTGGTTGTGATTGTTGGGTCATCAAAAGTTCGCAGGAAGGTACCATTGGTGTCGAAGAGATGCGCCTGACCCACATTGGTACCGGATAAATCGTCACCTGGAACGCCGATCAATACCAAGTTGCCACTGATCGAGACCGAGCTGCCAAAAGCGCCTCCGGTCGTGGGTGTCGGATCGGTGAATGTCCGTATAAAGTTGCCGTTGGTGGCATTGTACAGATGAGCCTCACCTGTTCCTGCACTGATAGATGCACCAACCAGCGCATTGTTACCATCGATCGCGACGGAGCGTCCAAAAAGCTCATTTGCTGCGGGTGTCGGGGCATTTAGAGTCGCCAGCAAGGTGCCCGCCGTGTTGAACAAAAACGCCGCGCCGGCATCGTTGATCCCTCCAACGGTATCAAGCATTGCGCCGATCAGGACATTGCTGCCAGAGATCGCAACAGAGGTCCCAAACAAGTCACTGCCACCCGGAGCTGGGTCGTTAAAGACCTGCAGCAAGTTGCCCGTAGTGGCATCGAAAAGACGTGCCTGGCCGGCATCCAGAGATCCTGCAACATCGGCATTAGGCGCGCCGACGATCACGTTGTTTCCATCGATATCAATGGAATCGCCTAACCTGTCGTCGGCGGCGGCCCCAGCAAAGGTCTGGGCCAGGCTGGCTGATGTATTGATGCCTGCCTCGCTCACCGCATCGCCGCTGTTGTCGTCGGCCACGGCAATCGGCGCGGTATTGTCAGATTCCGGCGTCACCGTCACGACGGAGTTTGCCGCGACCGTGCCGCCATCGCCATCAGTGACCGTGATGGTCAGCGTGCGGCTGGCGGTTGGCGTGTCGGAGGAGTTGGCGTAGGTCAGGTTCTGTATGAGCGCATCGGCCGCCGTTGGCGTTGCGTCGGCGTTGAAGGTGACGACGAGATCGTTCGCTCCGCTCCCCCCCGTAAACGTGCCGATAATGGTGTTGGCGAAGCGGACATTTGTGCCATCGACGCTGATCTGCCCGGCGCCCGTGCCTTCATTGTTGATGGCGATCGTGTCCTCGCCATTGACGAAGCCCGAAACGGTGAGCGTGCCGGTATCCAGATCGGCGCTGTCCAGGTCCTCGAACACCACCGCCGCATCGATGATCTGCGGTGCGGCATTGACCGTGTTCTCAAGGAACGTCGGGGCGTCGAGACCGGTCAGCGTGGGGTTGTCGTTAACCGGCGTGACATTGATTGTTGCGGTGGCGGCACTGGCATCTTCCAGCCCGTCATTGTCAATCGAGGCATAGGTGAAGGTCGGGGTGCCGTTGAAGTCGGCATTGGGCACGAAGAACACGCTCGCCGCATTGCCGGCGGCGGCAACTGTTGAATTGGCGGAAAGCTGATTGGTCAGACCCGCATCGGAGAATAGCGTACCGTCCGCGGGCAGGCTGATGATCCTGAAACTCGCGACCGACCCGTCAACATCGCTGCCCGAAAGCGTAACAGTGATGGAGGCGACGTCTTCAGCGCCCGTGCCGGTTCCGGCAGCTGTCTCCGCGGCGTCATTGACTGCGTTGACAGTGATGGTCACGGTTTGCGTCGTCGACTGCGCCGGCCCGCCTGTATTGCCCAGATCGTTGGCAACAACGGTGAGTGTGTCCTCGCCGTTGAAATCCTGATTGCCCTGGTAAGTCAGGCCGCTGGCATTGTCGAACGTGTTGTTTATTGCGTTCAACGTGCCCGTTAAGACAACGCTCGCGGTCCCGTTGGTGGCGATTTCACCGGCCGTGAGACCGCCCGGTACCGTGCTGCTGACGGTTAGCGTGCCGCTGGTAACGGACAACGTTACGGAGATGTCGGCTGACCCTGCATCCACATCGGCGATGAAAATGGGGGGCACCGCAATCGGGGTGTCTTCATCCGTCTCCCGGGCCACCGGAACGGTGACCACCGGCGCATCGTTGCCGTCAACAATTGTCAGGTCAAGATTCTGGCTCGTGGTCGAAGCAGCATCGCTGTTGGCGGTCTCCGTCGACGTCGCCGTCGTTGTGATGGTAAGGTTGCCTTCAAAGCCCAGCGTCGGGGTCACCGTTAGATTGGCAAGCGTGAAAGCAGAGACGTCGACCGGGTTTGTACCATCAGACGTGGCCGAGTTGGATCCGTCCGTGACGATGAAACCACTGGGCAGACCGGAAACCGTGACGCCGAGCGTTTCCGATCCATCCGAGTCAGTGAGGGCAGCCGCCACATTGAGGTTGAACGGCGTGTTTTCGGCGATTTCGAGATCATTCGTTAGAATACGGCTGAACACATTGGAACCACCGCTCGTCCAGGTGACAACAATCGCGCCATCGTCCAGCTGGGTGACCACTTCACTACCGGAAGCTTTATCCGTTATTTGACTGCCCGACGTAACATTGTTGATGGTAATTTCTCCATCAACTTTCGTGCCGCTGGCATTAAAGCGTTGGCCAAACACATCCGTGGAGTTGCCATCATTCCATACAACGAAGAACCCGCCATCAGCCAGGGCCGTTACTGAGGGCGCGGCCTGTGTGCCGGCAGTTGTCGTGTTGATGACGAACGGCGCTTTGACCGTTGTACCATTTAACTGGACAATGGTTCCAAGTATGCCGCCACTCGCACCATCCAGACCGGTGTTGTCTTCCCAGACTACCAGCAGATTTCCGATACCCAGTTCTGTGATTGTCGACTTGAAACTAAAGGTCGTGGTCAGCTCTATCTCACCGCCCACTTTCCCAAGGCTGCTGTTGAACTGCTGATAGACAATTTTGGAAGAGGAGTTGTTAAAGACCGCAGCAAAACCGCCACCTGCCAAAGCTGTAACGGCAGGATTTGTCGGGTTTGAGGCAATGTTCACGTTGATCGTAACATCGCCACTGGTCGCAACACCGTTTGCATCAAATGTCTTGATGTAGTTTTGGCCGGTTGCAGTTCCGGTGCCGCCTATTTCATGCCAGACGGCAACAAATCCACCGGTGGAAGTTGTGTCGAATGCAGGAAAGTCTTCCTGAATGGCGGAATTGGCGAATTCCACATTGGCGCCCAGTGGCGTGCCCGCATTGTCATAGCGCTGGAAGAACAAATCCGCCGAAGCCGAGCCACTGTTGAGCTGATCCTGCCAACCAACGACGAACCCGCCGTTTATCGCGGTGACGGTCGGCTCGTGTTGGATTTGCCCTGTGTTGGTGTTGACCTGAATTTCACCGCCGACTTTGGCGCCGCTGGCATCAAATACCTGGGCAAACACATCGAGAGTGCTGATTTGGCCGTTCGAGGTCCAGGTGATCACGTAACCACCGTTGTCCAGACTGGCTATCTTGGAGCTAGATTGAGCCCCGCCTGCGAAAGTTTCCACTGCAATATCACTGCCGATGGGCGCAAAGGCTACATTTGATGCGCCGGGCGTGGAGACGCTCGCCGTCGGCGCATCGGCCACCGGTGTGACCGTGATGTCGAGTGTCGCCGTTTCCGTCTGGGCCGACCCGCCGGTATTGCCTTGATCGTTGACCAGAACGGTGAGCTGGTCCGCACCGCTGAAATTGCTGTTGCCCTGATAGCTCAGGCCGTTGGCGTCGGCAAGCGTGTTGTTGATTTCCGTCAGTGTACCGGTGAGGACGACACTGGACGTGCCATTGGTTCCAATGTCACCGGCCACGAGGCCGCCTGCTACCAGACTGTTGACCGTCAAAGTACCGCTGATCACCGACAGGGTGACGGTGATGTCGGCCGAACCGGCATCCACATCGGCAACGCTTATGCCCGAAAGAACCAGCGGCGCATCTTCGTTGACCGTCTGCGCACCGGGCGCGGTAATGACCGGGATGTCGTTGCCATCGGCGATGACAAGGTCAAGATTGGCACTGGTTGTCGATGCCGTATCGCTGTTGGCCGTCTCGGTCGAGGTGGCGACCGCGTTGATGGTCAGGTTGCCATCAAAGTTCTTGGCCGGTGTGATGACCAGGTTGGCAAGATCGAAGCCGGTGACATCGACCGGGGTCGTGCCGTCCGACGTGGCGGTGTTCGCGCCTTGCGTCACTATGAAACCGCTCGGCAGGCCGGTCAGGGTCACGGCCAGGGTTTCGGACCCGTCCGCGTCGGTCAGAGCCGACGACACATCGATATCGAACGGCGTGTTCTCCGGCAGGCCGCTGAACGGCGCGAAGAGACGGACGAAGACGTCCGACCCGGTCGTCCAGGTGATGGCAAGCGAACCGTCGCTCAATTGGGTGACCACCTCGCCGCCGCTGAACCGGTCGGTTTCCTGGGTGCCGGTCGTGGACTGGTTGATCAGGATGGTGCTGCCGACGGTGGTTCCCGCCGCGTTGAACTGCTGCCCGTAGACGCCGCTGCCGCTGGCATCGTTGGCCGTCCAGACAATGAAAAATCCACCGTCTGCAAGCACTGTCGCGGAAGGTTCTGACACAACGCTCGATGTCGTGGCGGTGTTGACCAGGAACTCGGACTTGATCAGTGCGCCGCCGTTCTGGAAGATGGCGGCCTCCACATTTGTGCCTGTCTGCCAGACCGCCAGCATGTTGCCGTTGGTTAGCTGGTTGATTGAGACACTGTCGCCACCGGAGACGCTGATCTGCAATTCGCCGGCGACCTTGTTGCCGGTTGCATCGAATTGCTGATAACTGAACAGATTACTCGCGTTGCGCCAGGCAATGCCGAATCCACCGGTGTCCAGTTCGGTAATGGCCGGATAGAGCTGCTGGCCGGTGAAGTTGGTATTGACCTGAATATTCTCGGCACCGGCCACAACTGTGCCTGTCGAGTTAAACACCCGGGCAAAGATCCCCCAGTTGTCGCCGTCTTCGTCAAACGACATCCACGCTGTGGCGAAGCCGCCGCCGGTGAGGCCGGTCACGACCTCGGCAATCTGGCTGGGAATCGAACCTTCGTTGGTGTTGGCGTTGGTTTTCGTCTCGAGGCTAAAGAACGAAACCGCATTGTTGGCTGACTTGTGGAAGACGTCCTCGTCCGTACCGGCGTTAGTGCCGCTCACGTAGGTCATGACGAAGTCGACGGCGACCCCGGTGTTGGTGTTGCTGCCGAACAGCACGGCAACAGACGGATCGGTCTGGTTGTTCGCTACCGTCGAGTTGACCAGGAATTCGGTGCTGACTTCGTTGCCACTGGCATCGAACGTCTGGGCCAGAATGTCCTTGCCGGCGATGACGTTGCTCGCCTCCCAGGTGATGATGAACCCGCCGGTGCTGAGGCTGGCGATCGCCGGCGCGATATGTGTGCCTGCAGCGGCAGGGTTTTCAACCTGGATTTCGTTTGTCGTCGCGGCGAACTCGCCGATCGTCCCGGTCGGTCCTGAAATCGAGACTGTCGGTGCATCGGCAACCGGCGTGACCGTAGCGGTGAACGCCTGGGTGGTGGTGTCCGTGCCATCGAAGACCGCGATCTCGACGTTGTAGACATTGTCGGTGCCCACATCGCCCGGGTTCTCGAAATCGGGCGCTGCGTTGAAGCTCAGGTTACCCGACGTGTCGATGGAGAACAGGGCGTCGTCGGCGCCGTTGCCGGTGAGCGAGAATGTCGGCGTCGCCGCATTGTCCACGTCCGTCGAGGTGACCTGCAGCACGGCGGTCGTACCCTCGGAAACGTTCTCGGCATTGGCCGACGTGATCACCGGCGCGTCGTTGACGGCCGCTACAGTGATCGTGCTGGTCACGCCTACGCTGTCCACATCGCCATCGTTGACGATTGTTGTCACCGTGCGGGCGGTCGTGTCCGGATTGTCAGACGTGTTCTGGTAGGTAACCGTACGCAGGGCCGTCTGGTAATCCGCCAGCGATGCGCTGCCTGAAAGCGTCAGTGTGCCCGAACTTACTTCGAAGCTGCCGGTGATGCCGTTCTGTGCTGCAACCGCCAGCACATCCTCGCCGCTTGCATAGTTGCCGGTGATCTGGACCGTGGCACTCTCGATGTTGGTGTCGTCCGCATCGGCAACCGTGATCGTTGCATCAATCGCGGTGGCAATATCGTTCTCGGTGTAGCCCAGTGTTCCGCCCGCCGTAACCACGGCCGCGTCATTGACACCGGCCACGGTGATGGTCGCTGTTGCGATATTGCTGTCGTCGTCCCCGTCATTGACCACAACCGTGACAATCCGGTTGGTTGTATCGGGATTGTCGCTGGTGTTGTCGTAGAGAACACTCTCCAGAGCACCCTCGTAGTCGGTGATCGACGCCGACCCCGTCAGAACCAGTTCACCGGTGGTGGCGTTATACGTTCCAGCCGTGATGCCGGCAGGCAGCCCGCTTGCAGAAAGGCTCTCCGCCGCACCGTCCGGCCGGTTGGTCAGCGTGATGGTGGCCGACTCGATATTGGCGTCGTCGAATTCGGAAATATCAAGATCAGACCCAACACTGTCGCCGATGGTGACCCCGCCGCCGTCTTCGGTAAACGCATTGTTGAACCCGGTGCCGGTCGACCCGCTGCTGTTGTTGGCATCGAGGTCGAGTGTCGGCGCATCGTTGACAGGCGTGATCGTGATGGTCGAGGCAATCGACAGGGCCGTCGTGTTTTCATTGGCACCGGCCGCCCCGCCCGAGTCCACCACCTCGGTGATCGTGGCAACCCGCGTTGCGTTCACGGCCGTCGGGTCGTCGTTGAAGTTCGCATAGGTGATGCCGTCGATCAGCGACTGGAGCGCTGTTGCCGTCAGGGCACCGCCGGAGAATACGACGGTCGCCGTCGAACCCGTGACGCTCACCAGGAAACCGAGGCTGCCGGCGCTGGGCACCGTGTTGGTGTTGGTATCGGTCAGGGAGAATTCCAGGCCGTTGACCGTGAACCGGTCGTCTGCCGTGCCGGAGATGTTCGTGACGGTCAGGGTGAACCCCGTAAACGTCTGTGCGCTTTCGATTGTCGAGGCCGCCGTCGACGAGAACAGCGCTGTCGCCGAACCGTCTTCGGTAAAGGTCGGATTGGCCCCCGTCGCCGTCAGGGTCGGCGCGTCGTCTACACCGGTGATTGAGACTAAGGCAGTGAGGTCCGACTCTTCCGTGAAGCCCGCATCCGCAACCGTAATGCTGATCGACCTGAGCGCCGTCGACGGGTCCAGTGTGTTTGTGTTTTCGTAAGTCAGCGCTCGCAACAGCGACTGGATGGCGTCAGGGGTTGCGTTGGCATTGAGGTTGATGAGGAAATCGTTTCCTGTCCCGATGGCATTGGCCAGCGTACCCACGATCGCGCCGTCAACCGTCACGTCGGAGTTCGCTGTCGTGCCGCTGAGCCCCACGCTGCCACTGGTGTTGACGGAGAGAAGGTCCTCCGTAACAACGGCACTAAGGACCACCACATTCAGCGTGCCGCCGCCGTAATTGGGCGTGTCGACGTCCGTGAATACCGCAAGGGTGCCCTGGTCGATGACCTGCGCGCCGTCTCCTTCGGTGTAGGACAGGGTGTCGGAGTCGAGGTTGAAGGTCTCCGGACCATCATTGACGCCGGCCACGGTGACGGTCACGCCGGCTGCAGTAGACGTCCCGCCATCACCGTCGTTGAGGGTGACCTGCACCGAACGCGCGCCGGTCGTCGGGTTGTCTGTATCTGAGTTTTCGTAGGTAAGAGCCTGGATCAGAGTCTGAACGGACGCCGGCGTGGCGTTTCCATTGAGATTGACGATGAACTCGTTGCCGGCGGCGATCGAGTTCACAAGTGTGCCGATAACCGTACCGCCGACCGACACATTGGAGCCGGCGGCCGTTCCCGCAAGGCTGACGGACCCCGCCGTATTAACCGAAATGATGTCCTCGGCCGGGTCTCCGCCGGACGCCACCCGCGCAGTCAGAGTACCGCCGTCGAAGTCCGCGCTGTCCACATCGGCAACTGCCGCCGCCGTGCCCTGATCGAGTGTCTGGGCACCGTCGCCTTCATCATAGGCAAGGCTGTCGCCGTTGACGTTGGCGATCGTCGGAACATCGTTGGCCGCCGCCACCGTCACCGTGCTGGTGACACTTGCGCTGTCGACATCGCCGTCATTGATGATGGTCGTGACCGTGCGGGCCGTCGTGTCCGGATTGTCGGATGTGTTCTGGTACGTAACCGACCGCAAGGCCGCCTGGTAGTTGGCCAGTGTTGAAGTACCGGTGAGCGTCAGCGTGCCGGTCGCTGCCACAAAACTGCCGGTGATGCCGTTCTGGGTGGCAATGCCAAGAACATCCTCACCGTTCACATAGTTGCCGGTGATCTCAACCGTGGCGCTCTCGATGTTGGTATCGTCCACATCGGCAACGGTGATCGTGGAGTCGATCGCCGTCGCGGCATCGTTCTCGGTGTAACCAAGCGTGCCACCCGCCGTTGCCTCCGGTGCATCATTGACCGGTGTCACTGTGATGTTGACGCCGGACGCGACTTCAAGCGCGCCACCGGAACCGGTGTTGCCGCCGTCGTTGGTGGTGAGAGTCAGATTGGCCGTGCCGTTGAAGTTGGTCGTCGGCGTGAACGTCACGTTGGACGCAAGCGTCGCGTTAATCTCGGCGACAGTACCGACCACCGTCACACTCGCCGTGCCG
>JAJFHC010000048.1 GCA_021775835.1 Hyphomicrobiales bacterium
CTATACAGGCACCGGCGTTTACCTCAACGGCGCGCGCGATGTCGCGGTGATTGATCCGGGGCCGGACGATCCGGCCCATCTTGACGCGCTCGAAGCGACAGTTGGCGACGGGCGCGTCAGCCACATATTGATCACCCACACTCATTCCGATCATTGCGCCGGCGCGCGAACCTTTGCTGACAGAACCGGCGCGCCGATTTACGGCTTCGGCCCGCACCCCGTTCGCGACCAGATGATAGACGCGCCTGCACTCGACGAAGGCGCCGACTATGGGTTTGCGCCCGACAACATCATCGGCGACGGCGCCGTCATCGAAACTGACGAATGGCGCATCGAGGCCGTGCATACGCCAGGGCACCTGTCGAACCATTTGTGTTACGCACTGCCGGCGCACAAAGCGCTCTTTACCGGCGATCACATGATGGGTTGGGCGACGACGGTCGTGGCGCCGCCGGATGGCGACATGTCCGCTTACCTCGATAGTCTCGATCTCTTGCTGGCGCGCGAGGACGACATTTATCTGCCGACCCACGGGGCGCCCATCAAGAACCCGCGCCGTTTCGTACGCGCCGTCAAAGCCCACCGGCTGATGCGCGACGCGCAGATCATAGAGCAGCTCAAAAAAGGCCGCACGCGCATCCCCGATATGGTTGAAGCGATGTATGCCGATGTCGACCCGCGCCTGCACAAAGCCGCTGCGCTCAATGTGCTGGCGCACCTTATACGGCTGGTCGAGGCCGGCCGCGCGCAATGCGACGGGGATATGCAACTTTCATCTGTTTACGGTCTAAACCCTTAGAACCAATCGAAAACGATTGCGATCGGCGGAGGCCCCTTGCCCCGTCCTCCCCGGCGAAAGCCGGGGTCCAGCCCTGTTGGACGTCGTTACACCACTCCAGCGGTCCAAAAAAACCAACGTTTCTGGATACCGGCTTACGCCGGTAAAACGGCGCATGTATTAACCCTCACCCATCGAGGCCGCGATCGCGCATATAATCATTGGTGAACATCGCCCGGTCGGCGGGATCGGGGAGCAGCTGCGCCCGCGCGTTTTTCCATGCGGGGAAGTCGGCGCCATAGGACGCTTGTATGCGCGCAGCATTCATGCCGTTGGTCTTGCCCCAATGCTGCGTGAACGGAATGCCGGCCGCTTCCATTTTCGCCGGGATGGCGTCGAAAAAGGCGAGCGTTGTATTATTGAAGACGCCGTCGATGCTGACGACGAACGTCGTGTCAAACCGGTTCATGGCGAGGAGCGCCGGCGATTTCTTCACATACCGGCAGCCAAAAACGACCGGCGTTGGGCCGACATCGGCGTTGATTTCCATCAGCGCGTCGAGCGCATCGAGCGCACGGTCGAGCGGGACCGCGACCGTGCCGGACGCAACTTTCGTGCGCGGCGCCTTATAGCCAAAGGCCTCGCCCCAGCTGCGCGGCGGGCGCGCTTTGGTGTCGAAAAGCTGATCGCGCGCAACGCTGCTGAAGAACGGCACGGCGGGCGTAAACAGCTCGAGCAATTGTCCGATGACGGACAGAAAATCGTAGCCGGGCCCAAATTGCGATTCCGTCATGCGATAGTCCGGCCGGTGCGCCGGATCCCAGGCCCGCTCATACATGAGGGTGACGAGCACCTCGACCGGATCGGTGTTCGGGTCGATAATCGGTTGGAAGAAATAGGGCTGCCGCGCGTCGAGCCCGCCCAGCAACGGATGGCTGGCGAAGTCGAGGGTTTTGATGACATTGCGCATGGGCCCGTCAAACTGAAGCTTAGCGCCGGCCAAATCCGCGTCGCGATTGATCGTATCCAGCAAAAAACGCGGCCGCGTCTCAATCACGACATTATGAATGACGCCAAAGGCGCCGAGACCCACCAGCACCGCATTGAAAAGATCATCGTCGCGTTTGAGCTCGGCGCCGATGGACGCCGGCAGGGACGCCTTCATCACCGGATGCGACGCACGTTCAAGCCAGTATTGTTTGTTGTCGCCGGCCAATAAATGAATTGCGACAATATGATCATGGAGCGCGCCGAATTCGAGCGCCGAACCATGGGTGCCAGTCGACGTCGCGCCGGCGATGGTCTGGCCGTTGGCCGCGCCCGTTGTGTGAAAGGAACGCTTGAACGATGTGCCCTCAATGGTGCGATTGATTTCAGAAATAAACGCGCCGCACTGGACGAGCCACATCCCGTTCCTGGCGTCGGCGTCTCCTGGATAGGCCGGATCAACCTGGTTTTCGCGGATCGGCTTCATGGCCGATAAACGCGACAGATCAAGCATCGCGCCGCTCGTGACCGGCGCTTCCGACAGCGACCATCCGCGCCCGACGACGCGCGCTTCAAATCCGTTTGCCTTTGCTTCAGCCAGTGCGCGCTGAATTTGCCTTGTGCAGCGATTTATCGTGTCGGACCCGTATCGCGGATTATCTTCAGGGTACCGAACAATGTAGACGCCCTCGATATCGGCTGAAACGGTTTCGTGCCAGTTGCGCCAGGGGTCGGTTTGGGGATGCCATTCGAGCATGTCATTATCGTCTGGCATAGTTCTCTTCCTAAAATTCGTCGTCGGATCCGGTATCGCAATCGCAGGGCGGCGGCGGCGCGTCATTGTCGCAGTAAAAATAAAACGTCGCGGGCGAGACAATGCCGAGCGTTATAAGGGTCAGGA